>JAPOIQ010000221.1 GCA_029978815.1 bacterium | reverse complement strand
GCATGACTGTCAAACCTCTCGCGGACACGCTCGATCACCGCCTCTGGGTCATGGACTGAAGTATTGATTTCCCCCGATGCAACATATGGCTCATAGGGCGCACGCATCTGCGACAACGTCGAGCCTGAGGTTGCGAGTTCAGAAATCATGATGAGGCTTGCGATGAGCCCTGAATCCGCTCGGAAGTTATCAGCGAAGTAATAGTGAGCGGAGTGCTCACCTCCGAACACCGCATTCGTCTTCGCCATCTCTGACTTGATGAAACTATGACCCACGCGAGTTCTGACCGGAGTTCCGCCGTGTGCCGAAATCGACTCCGGAACCGCCTTCGAGCAAATGAGGTTGTGCAAAATTGTCGCGCCGGGATGATCACGCAACATGGCAACCGCCAGCATTGCCGTGGTGACCGACCCGCTCAGCCCTGCACCTGTTTCGTCGACAATGAACACACGGTCGGCATCGCCATCAAATGCGAGGCCGATATCAAAGCCTCCGGCCACGACTCGAGCCCGCAGATCTCGTTGGTTTGCCGGCTGAAGTGGATCGGCCGGATGGTTCGGGAAGGTTCCATCGAGTTCGCCGTACATCACTTCAAGTTCGATCATCGGAAGCCGATCGAAAAGCGCCGGAACGACTAGGCCACCCATTCCGTTTGCCGTATCAGCAACCACTCGCATCGGTTTCAACGCCGACACATCGACAAACGACAGCACATGGTCCACGAATGCATCGAGCATGTTTCGTTCTTCCCGAACACCGCGAACATCTGCCACCGCGGGTAGCCCGCCGTCGAGAATCGCCTGAGCGTCATCTCGAACCTCAGCAAGACCAGAGTCAATTCCCACCGGACGTGCGCCTGAAAGACAGAACTTCACCCCGTTGTACTGAGCAGGATTGTGCGAAGCGGTAAACACCGCGCCTGGGAGGTCAAGATGGCCCGAAGCGAAGTACAACAGATCGGTAGACACAAGCCCGAGGTCAATGACATTGACACCAACATCTTGAGCGCCTTCAGAAAAGGCATCAACAAATGCAGGTCCGCTTGGACGCATGTCACGTCCGACGACGACCGTGTCAGCTGCTGCAAACTTCGCGAACGCCGATCCAAGAGCTCGGGCGACACTTGCGTCGAACTCATCAGGCACGACTCCACGAATGTCGTACGCCTTCACGATCCGAGAAAGATCAGCCATCTCTCGAAGGCTAATGGGGATCAGATCGTCCTACTCTCCGATTCCACGACCTCGCTTACGTCATCCGTTGGCAACTCGGCATCGCTGCCAACTTCATCTCCAGTCGAGATATCAAACACCAGATCTCCCTCGCGTCGCCAACGCACACAGAGCCCGATTCCGATCAGCGACAGAACAATCGTCACCCAGTCGAGACCGGTGCGCGCATACGCCATCGATACATGCTGATCCGTTGGAATCACCACCATCGCGTTCGGGGCAACCCGATACACCGCCTCCGCCCCGTCAACCGACCAATTTGGGAAATAACTGACTCGAATAAGTACCGGAACTCCGACTCGATCAACATCAAAATCGATCGAATCTTGACCGATGACCACATTCGAGACCTCGACGGTCGGCAAGTCAACCCTCGTAATGGGTTCGGCGGGCACAACGACGTCAACACGGCGGCCTGGACCCCCCGGCACACCCTCTTGGCGACTTACGTCGACGACCGCGTCAATTCGTTGCCACGATTCGGGACCATCGTCGGCGGGCAGCGCTGCCCAGTCATTCGGATGCTGAAACCAGCTTGTTCCGAGTTCAAGGTGGCGTTCGCGCTGATCGCCTGAACGATCATTCACCACCACTGGCTGAACGCTGAGCGGCACGACAATTTCAGAATTCGCGACTTCGAACACTTCCCATGGACCAGAGGAGGCCACAAGTGTGAGCTCGCCTTGCTGGTGTGCTTGAACCTTGGCTTCCTCTGTTCTCACCATTGCGTATTTCACGCCGAGGTCTTGCAGATGCCGCACACCCACCGAAGCGTCATTGTCGACATAGCGCAATTCTCTCACCGGGTTCGACGACTGTTTCGACATCGCCGCCGTCGCCAAGAATGAATACGGCGTCGTGCCAGATGCCTCAAAGAACAACGCCTCCATCGAGCCAATGCAGCCATCTGTCCAGAATGGGAGCAACATCAATGCCATCGTCGTTCCGTATTGGCCGTTATCCGGGCTGTTCTCCCATAGAGCTCGGCCACAGCCGTGCGCAGGGTCATTCCCGAGAGATTCCATGGCTTGAACAATCGAGTGGTACTCCGCATATGCCGTACCGCGCCCCTCGTACCCGGTGAAGTTGTAACTCGACCAGCCATCGCCAGACGCACGAACATTCGTCGAGGTCGCCTTAAACGGCCCCCATCCGTAGACCTGAGCGCCGTTGTGAGTCGTGACTCCACCCCCTGGCAGCACCTGGAACATGAATCCCAGCACCAACAGCACGCCAAGCGCCGAGACAGCCCCGAAGCCCGTTGCGACACGCACTCCCACGGGGTTCACCGCGTTTCGTTCCCTCACCACATTCCACGCCACGTTCATGACCGCAACAGCGCCAACCATCATCAGCATGTACCGCACGAGGTAGAGAAATGGCAGCAGTCGAGGGTTCCACAACAGGCCAATAACTGGAAGCGAGTCACGAGCGAGATACACCCCTGCCACCAAAACAAGGCCGGTGATTCCGAGAGCGCTGCCATGTTGATTGCGGCGAAGCACGCTCCAGATCACACCGATCACGGCTAGCACCGTGATGATGACATCGAGTGGAGCGGTCAACGGGAAGAACATGTCCCAGAAAGAATCTTCGGCTCCCTCCGGGCGAGGACCATATTTCATGTCGGTCATGTACTCGTGGTTCATGAGGAACGGCCCGACCCACCAAGCCACCAGCAACAGAGCCGTGATGCCAGTTGTGAGCACCCAACGCCATCGAGCACGATCGACCCACACGGCAGTGAAGACGAGCGCAGCGAGCGCCATAAAGATGAGCACAATTCCGTGAGATACGGCCGCCGCCGCGATAAGTACTGCCGTCCAGACTCGATATCGCCCGGTTCTCAACCCGGCCGCAAGCGCCCCGAGGGCGAGCATTGCCAGCGTCAACGCGATCGAGAATGAGAACTCCCCGGCCATTGTCGACTTCAAGTTTCCGCCGTAAATCGTGAAACTCTCGTCAAGCAGAAATGCGAGTCCGGCAAATGCAAATAGCTCTGGAATCGGGAACGCGAATTTTGCAAGCCTCCCAAAACCCCAGCACGCTGCGGGAAGCGTGAGCAACCCAACGACGCCAATCAACTTCAGTGCAACCCCATACGGAAGCAAAACATCGAGGAGGACGACTGCAAGCGCTGGCAACACCATGTAGAACCGATACGCCGGCATTCCGCCATACCAATCCATCGTCCAACCGTTGAGGCGGAATCCGGGCAGCAGGTGGTCTTGAAGGAAGGCTGGGCCCCACACATG
>JAPOIQ010000037.1 GCA_029978815.1 bacterium | reverse complement strand
GACGTCTCGGGTCTGGCCACCTGCATCGAGGTACTGCCGCATTGCTGGCTGGGCATCGGCATCTCGCAAGAGGACCTGAAACAGATACGACTCGTACTTCAGGCCATCTTCGAGACTTCGGTCGGCACTTGCACGCACCGATCGCTTGGCTTCACGCACTGCTGCAGGAGGGAACGAGGCAATTCGTTTCGCTAGTTGATCGACATGAGCAGACAACATTGAACCCCGTACTGAACGGTTGAGGAATCCCCATCGCTCAGCGGTTTCTGCATCAATGTCATCTGCTCCGAGCACCACTTCCATCGCTCGACCAATGCCGATGAGCCGCGGAATGCGTTGTGTGCCGCCTCCGCCGGGAAGAATCCCCAGTGGAACTTCCATCTGATTCCACATAAACGTCTCGCTGTCACCAAACCGCATGTCGCAGGCCGCGGAAAGCTCCGCTCCACCGCCACCGACACGACCACGAAGTTCAGCAATCGTGACCTTGTCCATCGTTCGGTACGTCTCGCACATGCGGTCAAACCCACCGAGTTCATCTTCCACCACCGCTTCCCCATCGACAGGAAAATCAAGGATGGCCTCGACATCGAAATGGGCGATGAAGAACTCTGGATTTGCGCTCCTCAACACAACAACTCGAACTGCATCATCTTCTGACAGCTGCACCGACACTTTTGCGAGCGATCGGAACAGCGTCGATGTCATGAGGTTGATCGGTGGATTGTCAATGAGCACAACTGCGACACCATCGGTCACTGTGACGGTGAGATGGGGATAGTCGTAACTCATCGATAACCCTTAGTTGGCGATGCCGAGCAGGTCATATGCGACATTGCCCCCAACGATCGTTGCATCGACCGAAATCTGACCGATGCCATCTTTGTCGATCGTGAGAGGATCTTCTCCGAGCACCACAAAATCTGCGAGCTTGCCCGGTGAGATGGTGCCCTTCACTTTTTCCTCAAAAGCGGCATAGGCCGAACCGCCGGTATACGCCGCTATCGCCTCAGCCGGCGAAATTGCCTCGTGCGGAACAAACGGTTCCCCAGAGGCCGTTCGCTGATTCACCATGTCGTGAATTCCGAGCAACGGCGCACCGTTCACCACCGGACGATCGCTTGACCCCGGCAATGGAATTCCTCGATCGAGGAATGACCGCTGACGATATGCGTCGGGAGTGCGATGAACGCCGAGAGCGTTCTTCATGCCGTCACCAATTTCTGAAATGAATCTTCCTTGGGGAACTGGTATCACACCAAGGGCTTTCACTTTGTCGAGTAACCGCTCTTGCAATACCCCGCAATGTTCGATGCGGTGGCGCGGGTCATGACGCGGGTAGAGCTTTTGTGCCTCTTCGTATGCATCGAGCACCGTCGAAACCGCTCGGTCCCCAATTGCGTGGGTGCACACCTGCCATCCCGACCGGTGAGCGTCGATAATGAGTCGACGAAGGACTTCTGGTTCTGTCTGGAAAAAGCCACAACTGCATTCGCCTGCTCCGCCACCTTCGAAGGGGTCAAACATTGCAGCGGTACGACCAATGAGCGAACCATCAGAGAAGATTTTTGTTCCGCCTATGCGAAGCCATTCATCGCCAAGCCCCGAGTGGATTCCACCGTCAAGCGCGAACACACTGTCTTCACCCTCAGCGTGAGAAATATGGTGCAACGCCTCAACGGCAACAAGCAGGTTCGCCCTGACTCCAAGCACGCCACGCTTGCGAGCCTCCATCCACGCCATCAATTCGATTGGGCTGTGCGACACGAGACCCGCACCAACGCCCGCCTCGGTTGCTGATGTCACGCCCTCCGCGAGATAGCGACGCGAGGCTTGATCAATTGCGTCGACAATTCGATCAACGGTGAGCGGATAGACGAGATCGCGCACCATTGACTGCGCCTGCTCCATGACGAGGCCATCAAGCGCACCGTCAGCATCGCGTCCCAGTTCGCCTCCGCTCGGAACCGGCGTATCGCGGATCATGTCGAGCACGGCGGTATTCACTGCGCACATATGGCCCGAGGTGTGCTTCAACAAGACCTTGTGGTTCGGTGCGGCAGCATCAAGTTCTTTGGCATGCGGATGCCGGCCTTCAGCGAGTTTGTTTTGGTCATATCCCGCTCCGGTTACCCAGCCACCAGCAGGTGTTTCTGCGGCCCGTTGCCGAATTGCCTCGCAGATGTCTTCAACCGAGCGCATCGGCGGTGAGGAGCAATCGACATCGGCCAAGCTCATTCCAAAAAACACCATGTGGTTGTGGGCATCGTTAAAACCTGGTACGACGCTGCGCCGACCTAGGTCAATTCGCGCGTCGGCAGTGAACTGATCGGCCAGGTCGTCATCACCCACTGCGATAATCCGGCCACCGAGCACCGCAACTGTCGACGCCCGTGGCAATGCAGGGTCAAATGTGTGAATGTCACCGTTGACAAAAAGTTGATCGACCTTCATGGCTTGATTCTGTCAGTTTGGTCAATCCGGCAGAGGCTTGGGGCTCGGGTTCCGATCTACACAGAGATTTTTGTGCCGTCTGCGGTCACCGGATCAATGGCCACATCAGACTCGGTGCCCATTTCTCGAGTCCAGGATGCAAACTCGAGAAGAATGCCATCCGGATCGAAGAAATAGAACGATCGAACGAACACTCCTGGGTGGAAACTCTGCGCGACGGTGAGTTCGCTGTCGTCGTGATCAAGAATCATTGACACATCAACACCCTCATCGATGAGTCGTTGGCGGTACTCCTCGAACTTCTCGAGAGGAACATCAAATGCAAGATGGTTCATCGACCCGTGCGCCGATGCAAGGCTCCCCCGGCCTGGCATTCCTCCTGCGCTCGCAACCCCCGGCTGTGGCTCAGGTGCCCCGGGGAACCAGAAGAACGCAAGACAGTCGTTGTTTCCGATGTCAAAAAAGAAGTGTTGCCCGCCGCCTGGAATATCGAGCGTTTTTACGAGTTGCATTCCGAGTACGTCGCGGTAAAACCGCACGGTTCTTGCCATGTCAGCACAGACCATCGCAATGTGATTGACGCCTCTAATTTCAAATTTCTCATTCATCTCAGTCGTCTCCGCGTCGACGTCCAGCGAATTGCTGCGCGTCGAAATCTTCTGGGGCCGCAACCTCAACGATCACCTCGTCACGATCATCAAATTCGAGGCGCAACGCTCGAGTCATCACCGCATGCATGAAATACAGCGAAGTGATGTAGGTGAATTCAAGGATCTCTTCATCGCTGAAGTGGGCCTTCATTGCGTCAAACACTGCGTCCGGCACCCGACCATGCTGGTCGACGAGGTAGTCGGTGTACGCGAGCAGCGCTCGCTCCTTTGCATCGAAACACTCCGCTACTTCCCATGCGTGAATCGCAGAGATTTTTTCTTCCGACATGCCAAGACCACGACAGCTCTTGCAATGCTGCGAGTAGACAAATTGGCTTCCTGTTAGCCAGCCAGCACGAGTCTGACCGAGCTCACGAAGTTGCCCGTCGAGGCGACGCTCGGGGCTTCGGTAGAGGCCAAAGCCTTTGACCGAGTGGTCGAAGATGTCGGGAGAGAGCGCAAAGACCGTCCACCAGTCGCCAGTCGTTCCCGTTGACGTGCCCGGCTCATCAACCGGGTCGCGATCACCGAACAAGAAGTTGTAGAGCGGCAGAACACGTTGTTGATCTGCCTCTGAGCGTCGTACTTGTCGAAGTCGTGGCATCAGTCGTCCTTAGGCAGGAATTCCAAGTCGATCGTGAACGGCGGGAAGGGCTTGGAGTTCTGGCATCACTTTCGCTGCAAAGAGATGCATTGATCGTTCAGCCTCTTCAAGCGACATGCCGGCGTAGGAGAACACACCCATGTAGCCGTCCATGTACATCTCATCTTGGAGATTGATGATCTTTTCGGTGACTTGCTCTGGGGTTCCCCAGAGCTGGAGGTTGATAAAGAAATCCTCCATCTGCTCGTAGCCGCCAGGTGCAACAAGGCGGTCGTACATCAACCCGTGGTGTTCGTAGCCCGGTGTGTCTTTGAGGTGGGGCTCGTTGAACTCGTAGTGCTTCACGACTGAGTCCCAGTACCCGCCAACGTATTTCCGCGCCATCGTTTCTGCTCGGTCGGCACTTTCGTCAACAAAGGTCCAACCAGCGACGAATGGGGGTGGCGGCTCAGTGCCATTCGCGTCGCGGTAGATCGTCCGGTAATCCTGAAGTTCTTGCCGAACTGCCTTCCACGGCTTTTGTGGGACAACGAGAATGCCGACGCCCATTTCCGCCATGATTCGAGCCGAGTCGGGCGAGACCGCTGCTGCATAGGTGCGACCCTTGAAGCTCGATATGGGGCGCGGCCGGATATCTCGTCGCTGTTGGTGGAGCAACTCACCGGAATACTCAACCCATCCCTGCTCAAGAGCCGTCAACACAATTTCTGCCGACTCCTTGAAGCGGAGCCGTGCGGTTCCCATGTCGACGCCGAACCCGTCGAATTCGACCCGACCAGTGCCGCGGCCCATTCCAAGAATCACGCGACCATCAGAGAGGTTGTCGAGCATCGAGATCTGCTCGGCAACCCGTACTGGGTCGTGCCATGGCAGTACACACACCATCGATCCAAGTTGAACGTGTTCTGTCTTTGCTGCCATGTAGGTCAGGAACTGAAACACATCCGGACACATCGTGTAATCGGTGAAGTGGTGCTCAACGCTCCAGATCGACTGGAAACCAAGTGGTTCAGCTTGAAGCGCGAGATGAAGGTCACGCGCATAAACGTCCCTGTCAGGAATCTGTTCCCCCGGGTTCTGAAAGATCACGGACATTCCAACGTGCATGGCATACCCCCTGCTGTCTTTACGGCTCGTGGCCGTTACGCAGCCCTCACTGCGCTCTCTCTATTGTGCCTCATCGCATAGCCCTCGTTTCCCGTTGGAGATCTGATTTACGATCGTGTGATGTCGTCAACGTCACTTCCAACGCGCCACGCCGACGTCAGCATTGACGGTGAGCGGCTGTGGGACACGATGCATCGGCTCGCAGAGATTGGTGCCACCGAGGCCGGAGGCGTTGCACGTGTAGCACTCACCGACGTTGACAAAGCCGGCCGAGACCAGTTCATCGAGTGGGTGACTGAACTTGGTTGCTCAGTGCATATCGACCGGGTCGGCAATCTCTTTGCGAGATACGAGGGTAGTAATTCGTCACGCCCTCCAGTGGTCATCGGAAGCCACCTCGACTCTCAGCCAACGGGCGGGAAATACGATGGTGCATACGGAGTGATGGTCGGCCTCGAAGTACTTCGAGCGTTGCACGCTGACAACATTCGTCTCGCCGCCCCGGTTGAGGTGGTGTCTTGGACCAACGAGGAAGGAGCAAGGTTTCCACCAGCGATGTTGGGTTCGGGAGTGTTCTCGGGTGACATCTCCTTAGAGGCTGGCCTCGGCTCAACTTCGATGCAGGGCGACGTCCTCGGTGAAGAACTCCTCCGAATCGGATACTCAGGGCCCGAGTTACCGGGCGAGCGACCAATCGGTTACTACCTTGAACCTCACATTGAGCAGGGCCCGATACTTGAAGAAAGCGATCACACCATTGGCATTGTGACGGGGGTGCAAGGGGTTCGTTGGTACGACGTCACCATCACCGGCCAGGAGGCGCATGCGGGGACAACTCCCATGGAGCGCCGTAGCGATGCAATGGTGTCGGCGGCCCGCCTCATCACAGAAGTTGACGATATTGCCCGCCGGCGTGCGCCTGCCGGACGGTCGACGGTTGGCGTTGTCGAGGTCGAGCCTGGTTCTCGGAACACCATTGTCGGCACCGTTCGGATGACGGTCGATCTTCGCCACCCTGATGCTGATGTGCTTGCACAGATGGATGCTGAGTTCAGAGAGTTTGTGACGACACTTCAGCCTCAGCCCGAAGTTGAACAGATCTGGTATTCGGCACCAATCGAATTCAACCCAGAGATCGTTTCAGCGCTGAGAGCCGCCGCCACGGAGCAGGGCAAGGACCCCGTCGACATCACCTCAGGCGCGGGCCACGATGCCTGCTACATCTCGAAGGTCGCGCCAACCGGAATGATTTTCATTCCGTGCGCCGATGGTCTTTCACATAATGAAGCCGAGGCCATTACCTACGAACATGCAGTTGCTGGCGCTGAAGTCACCCTCGCTGCAGTTCTCCAACTGGGGTCGTAACGCTCGACATCCTCAGTCGCTCACGAAACCTTTCCACGTACTCATGTATTTGATGAACGTGTCTGAAAGGCCCTCTTCAGCGAGGGTTTCAGCACTTACAGGAATATGTCGAGGAGCGAAATCCGCGTTGTTGCTAAGCAAATTCGGGTAGTCGTGATGCAATATCGCAACACGGCCAAGAATCGCGATATCGACCCCCGTATCGATCACTCGCTGCACATCAGCCGGCTCATGGATTTTGCCGGCAACTCCAAGTCGGACATCTCCTCTGGGAAGTTCCGCAAAAATCTCCGTTAGCGAGCGGCCCTTGTGCTCGTCTTCGTTCGGCTCTTTAAACGAGTCCCAGAGCGACATATCGATGAAATCGACGTCGCCGGAGTCAACGAGCCAGCCGTAGACCTCAATGATCTCATTCATCACCATGCCGAAGCGCTCTGGTGAGAGCCGAACCGAAAGATGAAAGTCGGCTCCGCACCTTTCGCGAATGCCAGAAATGATCTCGAAAAGAAGGCGAGCGCGATTCTCTAGCGACCCCCCGTAGTGATCGGTCCGCTGATTGATCTCAGACGAAAGAAATTGACAGATGATGTAGCCGTGGGCTCCGTGCAGCTGAACTCCGTCGTAGCCAGCGGCTTCAGAGCGAACCGCAGCAGCAACGAAGTCATCACGGAGTTGCTCGACCTCGTCGGTCGAAAGGCTGCGAGCGCCGGTCTCAGGATCATCAGATGGACAGACCGGTGTCATGTTGTTGAGTGCCTGGGGAACGCGGTTACCGCCGTGGTGAAGTTGCACGATTGCGAGGCTGCCGGTTGAGCGAATCTCATCTGCCATCTTTGCCAACGCGGGGATGTGGTCATCTCGGCACACACCGAGCTGACCTGGGAACGCTCGACCAATCTCTTGCACATGCGCCGCTGCGGTCATCGTCATGCCGAATCCGCCATGGGCACGCATGGTGAGCCACCTGTGCTCCTCGGCGCTCAACGTTCCATCGTCATGGCTTTGCTGATTCGTGAGCGGGGCAATCATGAAACGATTGGCCATCGCTGGCCCACGCGAAAAACTGACGGCGTCAAAGGGAGTGTTCACGTCAAGAGTTTGGCCGATGCCTCGCAATGGCCTCGTATCCGAAACCCGATGAGCGGGCAGGTCCGGCCTTGGCTTCGTGATGTTGGATACCGGCACACGGCGCAGCAACGCCTAGTTTCGGCATATGCGCGCCGATGATTTCCCTCCAATTACCGACGACATCCGTGAAGTATGGTCACGGTTCCCTAGTTGGGATCAGCCAACGAACATGAACCTTCACATGGGTCTCATTGTTGAAGAGATCCGAGCCGGTTACGCCCGGCTTCGCATGCCGATCAAACCCGAGATCATGCAGCCGGCCGGGATCATGCACGGGGGAGCAATTGCCAGCCTTATCGACACGGCAGTCGTTCCTGCCATCGGTGGTGTCGGGGTCGAACCAACGCGCATGGTGACCATCTCGATGAATATCAACTACATGGGCGCGATCAGTGATGAGGACGCGGTCTGCGAAGGGTGGATCACTCGTCAGGGGCGATCGATCATCTTCTGCTCAGCTGAGGTGACAGGCGCGAATTCGGGCAAGGTGTGCGCAACAGGCACCCTCGTCTACAAGGTCTGACCCCAACAATTCACCTATCGTTCACCTGTGACAAGTTGAGTTCGACCCTCCAGCATGCTTTTATGACGTCATGACCCGGGTTGGTATCAACGGGTTCGGTCGCATCGGAAGGCTCGCTGCCCGGGCACTACGCGACCACACGTCGCTTGAACTCGTCCACATCAACGAATTGCACGGTGACGCTGAAACAGCAGCCCATCTCTTTGAATTCGACACGGTTCACGGCCGCTACCCGGGAGTCGTAAGTAGTGATGGTGACACGGTGATAATTGATGGGCGGAGCATCACCT
>JAPOIQ010000283.1 GCA_029978815.1 bacterium | reverse complement strand
GTATGAGGCATACGGGGCTGACACGCTGCGTCTTTACGAGATGGCAATGGGGCCGCTTGACGCAAGTCGTCCATGGGAAACGCGTGACGTCGTTGGAATGTTCCGTTTCCTTCAACGTTTGTGGCGCACAATGATCGTCGAAGAAACTGGCGAACTGCGGGGTCTGACGGAGACCACCGACGACGAGACCCGCCGTCTCCTCCACAGAACTATCGACATCGTTCGCACCGAGATGGAAGCTCTGCGCTTCAACACTGCGATCGCGAAGCTCATCGAACTCAACAACCACGTCACGAAAGTGGTCAACGCAACTGATGAGATTCCTCGTGAGGTCGCTGAGGCGATGGTGCTGATGGTTGCACCTCTGGTTCCGCATGTTGCTGAAGAACTGTGGAGCAAGCTCGGTAAGAGCGAGACCGTCACCTATGTCGACTTCCCAATCGCTGATGCCGCATTGCTCATCGATGACGAAGTTGAGATGCCAGTTCAGGTGAAGGGCAAAGTTCGTGCTCGTGTCATGGTCCCTGCGGATGCTGACGAAACAACGATTACTGACATCGTGCTGAGTGACGAGCGTGTACTCGCGGCCCTCGACGGGGCAGATCCTGCGACGTTAAAGAAAGTCATCGTCGTACCCGGACGAATGGTGAATCTCGTTCCCTAACCCTCTTTGAGGGCGTTCGATCCTTCCAACGCGTGCCAATTGAAAGTACCTGACTAGGTTCTGGTCATGGCAGGACGACGTTTTCTCATCACTGGCGCATCGCGTGGCATCGGCTTCGCAGTCGCACAACAAATGTCAGCGAATGGTGACACTCCGATTGGCCTCGCACGAACCAAGCCCGACAATTTTCCTGGGGAATTCGTCTCCGTTGACCTCTCTGATCGGTCATCCACCCAGACGGCACTTGATGAGGTGCTCGGCGCAGGAGCGATTGACGGGGTTCTCAACAATGTCGGCATCGTCCGTCCCGGGCACGTTGGCGAAATAGATCTTGACGACTGGGCTGACGTTCAAGACATCACCGTTCGCTCTGCCATTCAAACCGTTCAGGCAGCAATGCCGGGAATGGTCGAACGAAAATGGGGTCGCGTCGTCAACATTTCGAGCGTTGTCGCGCTCGGCGGTGTGCAAGGCCGATCTTCATATGGCTCAGCAAAAGCATCGCTTGAGCACCTCACCCGAATGTGGGCTCTTGAGCTTGCCCAACATGGCATCACGGTGAACGACGTCGCTCCAGGTCCGGTGAGCACTGAACTGTTCCGCGAGAACAATCCTCCAGGGTCGCCCGGCGAAGCGAGATATCTCTCCATGGTTCCACTTGGAAAATTAGGGACCGTTGATGACATCTCCTCGGCAGTGTGTTTTCTCATGTCAGATTCAGCTGGGTGGATTACTGGCCAGACACTTCGCGTCGATGGCGGCGCATCCATCGGACCGGCAAGCCTGCTCTAACCCTCGCAAGGAGAGCCTCAACTCTCGCTTAGGCCGGGTGAACAGCGATTTCGCTTGCTTTTACCGACGCCCACAAATCTTCGCCTACGTCAACAGCGAGTGCCTCGAAGCCTGCAGGAGTGACCTCAACCGCAATTTGAAGTGGTGCACCAAGTTGCACACGAACTCGGTCAGAGGTCCGGTCGACGGCCTCAATCGAGGTGCTCCATACATTTCTTGGGCTTCCCTCGGGACGAACACGATGCAGCGATACCGACCGAGGCCGAATAATTGCAATGACGTTTCCATCTGGAACCTCATGTGCCCCGACGGTGAGGCTCATCGCGCCCATCGACAATTGGTCACCATGCAGCTCACCCGACAACGGGTTGAACCCAAGAATTTCTGCAACAAAGTGCGAGCGAGGTGTCGCAAGCAGCTCAGAAGGGGTTCCAACCTGAACGATTGAGCCGGACTCAAGCGCAATAATGCGATCGGCCAATGTCAACGCGTCGACCGCATCGTGGGTGACAAGGATTTGTGCGCGAGACGTATCTTTTGTCGACGAGAACAACCGACGAGCGTGCGCTCGAGCGCTGGCGTCAAGGGCCGCAAATGGCTCGTCGAACAGCATGAGTTCCGGTTCGGTGACGAGCGCTCGAGCGATGGCAACCGACTGCGACTCTCCCCCCGACAACTCCGAGGGCATTCGATCAGCGAGTTCAAGGCCTCCAACCATGTTCAAGGCCACCATCGCTTGCTCACGGGCAGCACTGCGGCGCACACCTCGAGCTCTCAGGCCAAAGGCGACATTGTTGAGAACATTCAGGTGAGGGATGAGCGCGTGATCTTGAAACACATATGAAACCGGTCGGTGCTCGGGTGGTACGAACGCGCCTGACGCCGCGTCATCCCAGGCCGATCCGCTCCAAGTGACCTGACCCTCATCTGCGGCTGACAATCCGGCGATTGTTCGCAAAAGTGAGGTCTTACCCGCACCGTTAGGGCCGACGACGGCAACGGTTTCACCCGCTTCCACGGTGAAGGCGACATCGAGTTTGGTTGATCCAATTCGGCGCCTGACATCAACTGACAGCGTCATCGCACACCCCCGATTGCACCCACCCAACGCCCACGTAAGGCGACAAGGATGATGAGCGACAGAATCACCATCAACATGCTGATGAGCAGCGCGTCATCAACATTTGTTTCGAGCGCGAGGTAT
>JAPOIQ010000162.1 GCA_029978815.1 bacterium | reverse complement strand
AGGGGCTCTGCGAAATCAGTTGGTGGGGTTGACGCGACCGGCATCTACCGAGCGCATCGCTTCGCGTATCCTAACGATTTCATCGACAACACCGACGGCAATTTCAGCCTTTGAGCACAATGCGAGCTCACGCTCTCCGTCCGCTGTCACCAAGGTGACCGCATTCGTGCTGTGGGCGAAACCAACACCATCGGCGCTCACGTCATTCGCCACGACAAGATCAAGTGACTTTCGATCAAGTTTGGAGCGAGCATTGGCGACGAGGTCACATGTTTCCGCAGCGAAACCCACGATCGTTTGGCCGCTTTGGCGACTGCGTCCAATCGCTTCAAGAAGATCAGGGGTTGGTTCAAGAGTGATCTCTGGAACGCCACCGGACTTCTTGATTTTCTCGGCAACGGCCCGTGTCGGACGGAAATCAGCCACGGCTGCCGCCATGATGACCACATCGGCGTCTGCGACAACAGATTGAAGCGCAACTTCCATTTGCGCCGCCGTCTCCACCTGAACTCGTTCGACTAGATGCGATGTTGGAAGCTCAGTCGTCGTGATTGTCGTTACGTGAGCACCTCGTCGAACACATTCTTCGGTGATTGCGTGACCTTGTTTGCCGGAGGACCGGTTTGCGATGACTCGGACGGCGTCGATTGGTTCGCGGGTGCCGCCAGCGGTCACCACGATGCGGAGACCCTCAAGGTCGCGCTTGCCAAGCACCCGGTCAACCATTGCGACGATGTCAGCGGGATCAGCCAGCCGGCCCTTACCAATGTCGCCACCGGCGAGCCGTCCCGCTTCGGGTTCGACAATGTGCACCCCTCGAGATCTCAGCAACGCAATGTTTGCTTCGACAGCTGGGTGCTCCCACATTTCGGTGTGCATCGCTGGGCACACAATGACCGGAGCCCGGGTTGCAATGAGAATATTCGTAAGAAGATCAGTTGAGAGCCCATGCGCATACGCGGCAAGTACACGGGCCGTAGCAGGGGCAACGAGAACCAGATCTGCGCGCTGTCCGAGCGTCGTGTGCGGTATCGGATCCGCGCCTTCCCAGAGGGAGGTTCTCACCGGTTCAGACCCCAGCGCACTGAGCGTGGTTGCTCCTAGAAAGTGCTGGGCTCCGGCTGTCATGACCGGAGATACATGAGCTCCGGCATCGACGAGTCGACGACAAACCTCAACTGATTTGTACGCGGCAATCCCGCCACTCACACCGAGAACGATTCGCTTGCCCTCAAGCATGAGCCCTCAATCAGTCGGCTGCTTCGGCGTCGGCATCGAAGCCTTCGCCGACTGGGAGATCAAGTTCGTTGACCTCTTCAACGGGCTCGCCCCACAGAATTTTGTCGGCTGAAATCTCTTCAAATGCGACGCTGAGCGGCTTGCGCGCGGTTGAAGAAACCTGCGGAGGAATCATGTGGCCGAGACCGCCGCCCAACTGGTTGAAGTATGAGTTGATGTCACGTGCTCGCCGTGCAGCGAGAGTCACTAGCCCAAACTTCGAGTTGTCGACACGATCGAGGAGACCTTCGATCGGCGGATTCACCATGGTTTCATTCGTGTGTGGCACGGCCGAAAGTGTAGCGGGGTTAGTGACGAGACCGTTCGTTCGCAATGACAGCCAACATGTCGTCGATTGTTTGCTCAAGATCGTCGTTCGTCAGCACGTGGTCGGCAATCTCTCGCCCAATCGGCTCTTCGGCCTCTGCCTTTTTCAGTCGAGCGAAAATCTTGTCATTCGGGTCTCCTCGACCACGAAGGCGTCGCTCCTGCTCTTCTCGTGATGGCGGCAACAGGAAAATCAGAACGGCGTCGGGAAACTGCCGCTTTACCTGACGTGCACCGTCAAGCTCAATTTCGAGGACAACATCGCGGCCATCGACGGCCGAGGTATCAGGTGCTGGTGTCCCGTAGTAGTTACCAAGGAACTCGGTCCATTCAAGGAATCCGTTCTCCTCAATTCGCTCCTCGAACGCCTCGGCAGAGCAAAACACATACGCATCAGGGGACTCGCCATCTCGACGCTCACGCGTTGTCCATGACCGACTCAACCAAAGACGAGGATCGCGAGCAACAAGCCGATCAACAATCGTGCCCTTCCCAACCCCTCCCGGGCCAGAAACAACAACAATTAGAGGCTTCGAATTCTCAGGCACTGAACTCCCTCAGTAGCGCCTCACGTTGCTGCGCGCCGAGACCTTGAACCCGCCGGTTGTGAGCAATACCGATCTCATCCATCAAACGACGGGCCTTCACTTTGCCGACCTTTGGCAAGGATTCCAGGATCGACAGCACCTTGATGCCAACAACATTTGGGTCATCACTCGAGAGAACATCGTTCAGTGACATCGAGTGGTTTTTGATGCGGGCCTTCACGGAGGCCCTTGCGGTTCGCACCTCTGCTGCTTTGGCAAGTGCAGCTGCCCGCTGCTCGTCTGTTAAGCGTGGAGGTGTTGCCATCTCCCGAATTTACCGCCGAACCCAACAACCCCGACGATTCGACGCTTAACGCGCGGCGAACCCCGCCGATGTGAGCTCTGAAACTGAGGACAGAGAGCGCGACGCGGCATACGCGAGCAATTCACGCTGGATCGTTTCAATTGCCGCAGGGTTTGCGAAGGTTGCGGTACCGACCTGCACTGCGTGGGCACCTGCCAACATCAATTCGGCTGCGCCCCATCCGTTGATCACGCCGCCAACACCGACGATGGGAAGTGCGGGAAATGCCGACCGGACATCAGCGACAGCGCGCACCGCAATCGGGTGAATTGCTGGGCCAGAAACACCGCCACCGCCATTTCCGAGCACAGGCCGTGCAGTCTCGGGATCAAAGACGAGACCAAGCAAGGTGTTGACGAGCGTCACCGCCTCGGCACCTGAATTTGAGACCGCGTCTGCGATCTCAACAAGCCGATCGGTATTCGGACTCAACTTGGCCCACCTCGGGCGCTCGCAGGCTGCCGTGACTTGCATCACTGCAGAACTGAGATCTGCATCGTGAGCAAAGATCGAACCACGGCCCTCAAGGTTTGGACATGACAAGTTGACCTCGACCGCAATCACCTCGGCGGGAGCACTCGCCAACATCTGAGATGCCAAGGCATAGTCCTCAACACTTCGCCCCCAAATCGAACAGACAACCGATGCACCAGTCGAGATCAGTTTGGGGAGTTCGTGGGCAAGCCAATACTCAACACCAGGGCCTTGGAGCCCAACTGCATTAATCATCCCTGCCTGAACGGTATGGACCCTCGGTGCCGGGTTGCCCGCCCATTCGTATGGGGCAATCGACTTGGTGACCACTGCCCCGATCTGCGAGAGATCGAGATACGGCGCGAGTTCACTGCCATAACCTGCGGTACCCGACGCCGTCATTAACGGGCTTGACAGTGTCAACGACCCAACAGCGACACTTCGGTCGACCGCGGTCGCCTCAGCAACCTGTCGGCGTGAACGACGACTCACCTTTGGTGATACTCCTGCAGCGTTCTCACGGTAAGCGGTTCACTCGCAGTCTCTGCGAGTCCTTGGGCTGCGGCCAAGGCAGCGGCAACAGTCGTCACACAGCTCACCCTATGCAAGCTCGCCGCCTTTCGGATTTGTTCACCATCGCTGCGGCCAGAAGAGCCGCGAGGCGTGTTCACCACAAAATTAATTGTGCCGTCGGCAATGAGGTCGACCGCTGTCGGGCCGTCTTGCTCAGCCACCTTTCCTAAAACCCGGTCGACCTTCACCCCGAAACGTGCAAGATGCGACGCTGTTCCCTCAGTCGCTGCGATCGCAAGACCGCGCTCTCGGAGGCGACGCGCGACCACGATTCCCGCAGGTTTGTCAGTGTCATTCAACGACAGGAACACCATCCCTGTCGTTGGGAGTTCACTTCCGGCTGCGAGTTCGGCCTTGGAAAACGCCCGCCCAAAGCCGGTATCAATTCCCATAACCTCACCGGTCGACCGCATCTCTGGACCGAGCGCCGGGTCAACCTCAGGGAACCGGTTAAACGGAAGCACCGCCTCCTTCACTGCAACGTGACCTTCGATCGGGTCACAAAGCAGTCCTTCAAGCCGTAACTCAGCAAGTGTTGAACCCATCATCACCCGAGTAGCCACCTTCGCAAGGGGAACTCCAGTTGCTTTTGCGACAAATGGAACCGTTCGGCTCGCCCTCGGATTCGCCTCGATGACGTACACCGTCGTCCCGACGACTGCGAATTGAACGTTGATGAGGCCACGCACGTCGAGTCGCTCTGCAATTGCGGCTGTATACGAACGAATGACCTCAACCACCCATTCAGGCAGGGTCTGAGGTGGAATCGCACAGGCTGAGTCACCAGAATGAACCCCGGCTTCCTCCACATGTTCCATGACACCCCCGATGAGAACCTCTCCGGTGTGGTCACGAATTGCGTCGACGTCAACTTCGACCGAGCTTGCCAAGAAGCGATCGATT
>JAPOIQ010000374.1 GCA_029978815.1 bacterium | reverse complement strand
TGGGAACTGGGCCGACGCGGACATTGTCAACTTCGTAATGCTCGCCACTAAATGTGCAAGGCTCGCCGGTCCAACAGGCGCGCATAATGTGCAACATTTCATTGAACATTTTTGCTCGTTCTCCGCGTTGCACGCCGAACGCCCGCTGTTCTACGGGGTCGACTGCTCCCAGACCAAAGGCAGGAAGAAAGCGGCCGTCTGACATTGCTGCCAGTGACGCAATTTCTTTCGCTGCGATGACTGGATTACGGCCAGGAAGAACCAGAACGCTGGTTCCAAGCTTGAGACGCGTTGTGCGGCCCATTGCGGCAGCAGAAGCGATGAGCGGGTCTGGCGCGGGGCCGTTAATTCGCTCTGAGAGCCACAACGAGTCGTAGTTGAGTCGCTCTAATTCGTCAACGATGGTGAGGAATTCGGGGCCATTGAGTTCGGTACGAACGCCAAGACCGACTCCGATGCGGACTTTCATGCGCTCATGATCCCGTCGATGATGTCTGCAATGCGCTCAGGGTCATCGACATACGGTGAATGGTCGCTGTCGAGTTCGATCACTGTCGAACAGCGGCTCGCCATGATGCGCTGATGTTCCGGGTGAACTGCTCGGTCTTGATTGCAGAGCACGTACGTCGCGTCAACATGACGCGTTGAAGCCCCTTCGACCTCCTGGGTCATTGTGGCGATGGGCTGCGGGCTGAGTCGCCGAGCATGCGCTGACTGCGTCTCGGCGCTGCTTCCGGGGTAGAGCAGAGCGCCGGCTCGCTCGATGTCAAGGGCGGTCGTACCGTTTTCAGAAGGAACAATGATCTCGCCGAGTTCAACCTTGTGGCGGGGAGCGCTCTTCAAGAAACCATTCACACTCTCGCCCGGCTCCAACGCAAAAGCTGCGATGTACACGAGGTGGGCAATCCGATCGCTCTGCAGTGCAGCTTGTGAAATGACGGCGCCACCATATGAGTGGCCGACGACGAGAGTGTTTGGAGGGAGTGACTCAAGTGCGGCGACGACAGCAGCGGCATCACTTTGGAGGTTTCCGAGTGGGAGAGGTGAGATTCCATGACCGGGAAGATCAATTGCATGAGATGGGATTCCTCGTTCATCGAGTACTTGTTGAAGTGAAGCCCAACACCAGGCACCGTGCCATGCTCCATGTACGAGGAGGACATTGCTAATCGTCATGCAGTGATCGTCGCAGGTTGACCCAATATTGAGAGAACCCAGCCTGTTTGGTCAGCTTCGAACGGTGCGGATCCATGAAGTAAAGAATCCGATGGTGAACACCATGATGAACAGCGTGGTCTGGCCGCTGTGGTCGAGCCGCTGGTCAAGTGCGTAAGCGACACCACCCGCCAACGATGAATAGACAAGTCCAAATCTGGCGGTTGAGCCCCAGTCGGTCGAAGTTGATGCCGTTGTTGTCGTTGCGTGCATGCCGTCCAGAGCACGACGCGGATCAGTTCTCGCGGTTTTCTTTGGATTTCTTGCCGCTACCTGCCCGTCGGTTCAATCGTGCTCTGCTGTAGCGTCCGGTCGGTGGCATCGGCGTTAGTGGTACTTCAACAGCAAGCAATACGTCGGTATCTGGGTTCGACGGCGTTCGCCGCTATTGGCATCAATATCTGTATCACCGCGCTGTTCAAGCAGGTGTACGACATCACTGGAGACCCCTTTTCGATTGGTATTCTTGGGCTGGCTCAGTTCATTCCAGGGCTCGTGCTGGCATTGCCGAGCGGATACATTGCCGATCGATTCGATCGCCGGCAAGTGACCAGCGGGTTCCTCCTCCTTCGGTTGATCTCGGTTGCAGTGCTTGTCTGGTTTAGT
>JAPOIQ010000253.1 GCA_029978815.1 bacterium | reverse complement strand
GGTTGGGTGGGGCGGACGACGACCCCAGCGTGGGCAACGTCTCTTCCCTCTGGTGCGCCGGTGGCGGTCGGGGTGATGGGGTAAAAACCACTCTTCCAATCGGCCGTCGTAGGAATCTCAACGCTGACTGGCCAGTTGCAGCCCTGGCTATCGGCATCGTTGGGAGCAGGGTGGTAGGCGCCTGCGATCGGGCCTGAAGAAGACCACACCAGTTCGCGTGTCGCCCCCCAGCGCTCGACGGTGACGGTGAACTCTGACGACTTCGTCGAAACGTGAACGCCGATCGGTGACCCTGCAACCACACTGAGTGTCGAGCAATAACCCTCGATGTCGTCATAGAACGTCAGGTCGTCAAGTGGTGCTGCCATGTGTCGATGGTATGCGTTGGGCGGTCGACTCCTCGGACGCGAGCATCGGCCTCGCCACGATCTCGTTATCAGTCGGTCACGGCAGCGACAGGCTCGCCCCACCAGGTGGTGGTTGCCTTCAACACATCAGCACGTTCCATGCCATCTGCGCCAAACATCTCGACCTTCTGCGCTCGAGCGACGCCACGGTAGCGGGGAGCGATCTCGGTGAAGACGGGCCCAGCGACATGGTCGCCTAACGCCTTCTGCGATGCATATTGTTCGAGCAACACGCCCGACGTACCGTCTTCGTTCACGTACCAGTCGTACATCAGCGTGCCCGGTTCCGCACGGCTTTCAGCGGCCATTTCAGTGGACATTGCTTCAAATCGCTCCCGGTCTTCAAACGACCAGAAAATAATGACAGTGACCCAACTACGTTTCGTCATGCCTGTGACCGTAACCGGGTGAGTAGATACCACGAGCACTGAGACGTGCACGCATGACCCAAAACGGCAGGCTTGCCTTCGCCCCTACGGGAGCCGGGTCAACTTTGCGTTGAGTGATCGATCAAGAGTAGTGACAAAGAGAGTGCCGTCAGATGCGATCGCCGAATGGAGGCTTCCGTCAAAACTCACCACACCGGGCCATGTTTGATCAAGGGCTAGCCAGGTGCACTCGGTGTTAACACATCTAATTGCGCTCAGCCGGGTGATCGAAGATGCGCTCATCGACTCGGAATTGAAATCAACATCGGTGACGGTCGTGTACGTTTCCAAGAACGCAATATGGGCAATCCCAGAAGCGTCTATGGCGACGGTTGGTCGTTCTCCTGAGACAATGCTCGTTGTACTGGCGTTGTCAGAGCAATCGGCGTTTTGGCAAATGAAGACCGAGATCTTCTGGTCTGAATCCATATATGTCACTACCGGTAAACCACCGGCATTAAGAGCGAGGTCGAGGCCGTTCTCCGGCAGGGCATCTGCATCGATAGTGACGACGCTCTCGTCACCTCCTGCGCAAAACGCGTCGTTGCAGAAGATCAGTCGAACTTCGAGGTAATCGACCCCTGCGGCGTAGGCAAGAATCGGATTTCCGCTCGGAGGGATCGCCAGCGCCATCGAATCGCTGTTGCTGGATTCGGCTCCCGTCGCCACCGTGTTGCTTTGTCGACTTGAGCAGTCGGCGTTTTCACATTTCGTGAATTGAAGATTGTCAGAGTCATCAACCCAGGCAATACCTGCGAGATCATTTGAGTCCAACTGAAGGTGCGCAGCTACCGCCTGATCGCTCAACGTAATTGGTGAGGAGAGTCCTCCCGAACAGTCACTTGTCGAGCATTGCGTGAGGAAGTTGCCATCCGCTGTCGCAAACGTAACGATCGGCACGTCACCGCTCGTCAACTTCAGCTCGGGAAGAGCCGCTCCGGGCAACCCGAAGTCAATAATCGTATTTGTGTCACCCGAACATGAAATGTTTGCGCAGAAGACCATCTTCATCTCCAACCCGTCGGAAAGGATCGGGTTGGTCGATGCAACCGATTTCCGCGAAACGGCAAGTACAGGAAGCCCTGCGCTTGTGAGATCGAGGGCTGGCGTCGAGTAAAAGCTTGTCTCGTTTCGATCAAGGATGACCGACTCAACGATGTCGTCCTCGCCGAGCGCTGCGTACCTCGCGTCGGATTCTGCCTTCGAGTAGGCGTCGACTTCGGTGATGTAACGGGCATCTGATTCTGCCTTCGTGTACGCGTCGACGGTGCCACCCGAAGCGTTTTCTGTGTAGTAGCCGTTCGCGTCGGCGAGCAGATGCGCCGTGCCGTAGACGTAGAAGCAGATGTAACCGTCAACAGAGACAGGAACCGTCACCGAGTTCGCAAGTGTTTGCCCTGATCGGAAGTTCAGGTTCGAAACATCAGGTCGCGTACTCGACGTTGAGGCGCAGGGGTACACGGTGACAAAACCCCCGTAGTCGTTCGACTGAGTGTCAACCGCAGTCACATTGAGCGACACACCTGTCACGCCGGTCGAAGGAATCCCTGATACGCCAGCAACCTTGAGCCGGTAGGGGTCTGATGCTCCCACAACATCAAGCGAGCCAACACGGTCGCTCGAGCGCGTGTCGAGGATTCGCGCCGGATTGATTGGTACGAGGCTTGAAGCACTTCCGGCAGCGTTGACTCCAACAAGTCCTCCGGCGCCGAGGGTGACGGCTACTGCCGCTCCGATCGCAGCCCAGCGTGAACGCGAAATGTTTCTCATCTCCGAACGGTACCGCAGGCCTGCCCGACGGCTCGTGCCAAAGAGGTTGAGCGAAGGCTCTGGGCTCAGACGTCGATGACGCCCGGAGGAGTCGGTCGGTTGTCATCTTGTCGTGCAGTCGTGAACCGCCGCGCCCTCAGTCGCTTTCGTAACTTCAGCAGTAGCCAAATCACCACAATGCCGACGAGCGCTTCAGAGAACCCTGATGACCCTGACGGCAGGATTGCGTCGCCAATCATTCGAGCAAACAACCAAAAGACGAACCCAACACCAAAGATGGTGAGAAACGGAAGCGCCGCGATGAGGCACCCAAGTGCTCGAGTGCGACCACCCACCTGAATCTGAAATCCATCCACCTCCTACACCCTAGGGGTCGTTGCCAGCATCTGCCGCGTGGCACGCTCATGAGATGGACGTAGGGGATAACGGGGTTGCCGGATTC
>JAPOIQ010000178.1 GCA_029978815.1 bacterium | reverse complement strand
CGGGCAGAGACAATTAGCGAAATCGATGAACTTGAGGAGCTTGACCCGTGATTCGCCTTGGCTCACTCGCTGGCTACCCGTTTGAAGGCCCACGCGTCTTAGCCGGTTGGACCGCTCCGGAGAAAGCCGCTGTCTACGCAATTGTTTGCCGCAATGACCCTGAAGGAAAACCGAACGACTACTCGGTCATTTATGTCGGCCATTCGGACAATCTCTCTCAGGAGCGATTTCCGTTTCGACATCCCCACGCCTCTGCCTGGACAAAGCGGGCTGGTTCAAAGTGGAACCTCCACATCTGTACCTATGAAGTTCCAGGCGGGATGAGGTCACATCGCGAACAGATCTCTCAAGAACTCATTGCGGTGTATAAACCAACGTGTAACCCTGAGCAATATGACCGTCAATGGCGAGCCGAATGGATTGGCTCCTATTCGGCGCCGACGACCGCACCTCTGACGACGTCAACTGATTTTGACGCCAAAGAACTGTAGGCCTCGCTACCGGCGGAACCCGACGCCATCGAGTTGACGAGTGCGGCGGGTACCCATTGCCGGCTTCGCTGGGGGACGCTCAGTTCCCTCTGGCTCAGGCTGGTAGGTCGCTCCCGTAACAATGCCCTCAGCCATGCCGTACAGCAAAGGCAACGCCCCAGCAATCACTCCACCAGTGCGGTTGATCCGCTCGACACCTGGTGCAATCACTTCGGCATTCTTCTTAATGTCCCAGACGACGTCAGCACATTCTTCGAGTTTTTCGGCGACTTGTGTGAGTTGTCCACCGACGATGTAAAGGTAGATCGCAAGACCTGCAATCAGCAGGGCGATATCGATCACAGTGAGAACGATAAGTGTGGTCATGAGCGCACTTTCTCTAATACTCGGCCGAGGAATAAGTGATGTTCGAGACCCTCCGCAAGAACCGCATCAACCCGGGCCGCAGTTTCACCGATCAAAGCGGTGTCATCAGTATTCGCTTTCGCCTGATCGAGAGTCGCTTTGATCATCGACACCCTCGTATCGATCGTGCGAACCAATACGACGAGGATGGTAAGGAGCGCTGCGACGGCGAGCACAACGACAAAGCCAAGCACGATCGCCCACCACCACAACGTTTCTTGTGAATCCGTTAGTGCCAACATGTCAGCCTCCCAACTTTTGACGACCGCGTCGAAGTCCATCGACGATGATGGTCGCTGAATCGATTGTCGTATTGAGTTCTGCAAGTGCTGCGGTGTGCGTCACCGCATCTTCAAGACCACTGTTGATCCGCTGCGCCTGCCCTCCAATTGAACGGGCAAGGAGAAGAATCGGAACAACAAGGGCGACGACAACGAGCACGATGGCGATACCAATGATGTATCCGATCGCGAACCCCGCATCGGTTGCTGCAATAAGTGACGTCATTGCATCCTCCTCAGATCGACTCAGTGAAGTCACGGACCGGCTTCAGTGATGCGTTCACTGAAGGGAGCACCGATGGAACAGTTGATGTTCGTTCGGCGATCACTCTGACACCACCTTCGAGAGCGTCGAGCGAACGACGCACAGCGACGAGGTGGAGGATCACTCGGATGAGCCCGAGTGCTGCGGCCGCAACGATGAGTGCGGCGACGATAAGTGTGACGATTGCTGCTACTGCCATGAGGTCCCCCTTTACCCGAGCAACTTTCCGACAGAGCCGGCGTATCGGACGGCCCCGTCTGCTACTTCTTCAATGGTGCGGTCTGTTGTTGCAAGAAGTTCTGGCGCACCGTCAATTTCACCGATCAACGCGACGCCGCCAGCGAGGGCGTCGTCTGCAGCTCCACGAATGCGCTCAAGTGCGCCAAGCACACGGCTCAGCAATGCGAGCAACACCGGAATCACTACGACAATAAGAATGATGTTTCCAAGTCCCCAAAGTGTCATGATTCCCCCTTTTAACGACCCGTTGGTTGTGGTTGGTACGGCATGAAGAACCTGCGGAAAACTCTGAGAAGAGCCATGCGGGCTGCTCGAGCCGTGATTGCGAGACCGCTTGCCGCTTTCGCACCGGTCACGCTGTTCGGGTCGAGGCCTTGTGCAATGGCGTCGAGGCGACGTTGCATATTGACGCCGAACTCCTGAAGCAGGACTGCGGTGACGTCTGCGACAAGTCCTCGGCCGTATTGAGCGGCCGCACCGGAGATGGTGAGATCAAGCGATACATCGACTCGGGTTCCTCCACCGAGCGGTACGAGCGCAGCGGTAAGTGCGAGTTCAGCTTGACCACGACCCTTACGGTCAGCACCAGACGCATCCACCGTGATGGTCCTATTCGCTTCATCACGTTCACGAATTTCGGCTGAGCCGGCAAATTCGAGCTTTACCGGACCGGCCTTAATGATGACATCGCCCTCGAAGCGGTCATCACCGGTTTGATCGGTGAGGTTTGTTCCAGGAAGACAAGCCGCGACCTGCGGAATGTCTCCGAAGAATGTCCAAACCGAGTCAATCGGTTGAGACACCTCTACTTGTTGCGTTATCAGCATGAGGCCTCCTGAACGAGGTACGAGGCCGGATTCTCCTTGAACGAATACCGGCAACCGGGACAACAGAAGTAATACGTCACACCTTCGTGTTCATATGACTTCGAGGATGAATCAGCAGCGACCGTCATGTTGCAGACGGGGTCAATCGCTTGGGGGGTACGTTCGACAACCGCCCCACCGCTTGGCAATTCTCCGGCGGCACGTCGACGTACGAGATCGGCGAGGATGGCGACTGCCATCTCTCGATGGGTGGTGTGACCAAGATCAGCACCAGCGGGGATGTGCATTCGATGGCGTGCCGATTCGGACACACCTTGATCAGCCAAGAAACCTCTCAGTGCCTCTCCGCGCTTAGCTGATGCGACGACTCCGAGATACGCCGGTTCGACCGTGGCTGCAGCGAGCAGCACATCTTCATCGCCATGCCCTTGGGTTGCGACCACCACGACTGAATGCTCGTTGATCGAGTTGGCGCTGAATTCATCGCCATCGATGAGTTCAACCCTCCAGTCGAGGAGGCGAGCCATTTCAGTCAACGTCACAGCCATCGGCGAGCGGCCAACGACAACAAGACGCGGGGAGTTCTGTGCAGGTTCAATGTAAATCTGCAACGCGCCGTCGCTCTGACAAGAAATTGGAACGGTGACCACTCCGTTAGGAATATGCATCGCTTCAAGTTCTTCGCTCTGTCCGAGCCAGACCAACCGGGCCTCCCCCGACTCAATGACGTCTAGGGCTTCGCGAATAAGCACGGGCTCTGCGCATGCGCCACCCACCCAACCAACAACCTCACCAGCCGCAGTCACTATCGCTCTCGACCCGGTATGGCCAGACGAGGGAGCCTGCCGCCACACGACCGTAGCCAGCGCAAAGGGCTCTCCCGATTGGGAAAGTTCCAGCGCGCGTTGCATTACGCCCCAGCCGTCGGTCGGGGATGTCACGGGGCGTCGGTCCTTACCGGCGGCGCACCAGAGATGTCGCTGCGGGTTGCGATCGCTTCATGAACTCGGTCAGGGAGCACCGGCATGTCAATGTTGCGCACGCCGAGATGCTCAACCGCGTTCATGACGGCGTTCACGAATGCTGCAGGACCACCAACGGTTGCGCATTCACCAATACCTTTCGCACCGATTGGGTGGTGGGGGCATGGTGTCACCACCTCATGAAGTTCGAACCCAGGTGTCTCCCACGCAGTCGGCAGGAGGTAATCCATGTAGTTGGACCCAACACAGTTGCCTTCGGCATCGAAGGTGATGAACTGCATACTCGCCATTGCGTAGGCCTCGGTCAGTCCTCCCATGATCTGACCTTCAACGATCATTGGATTAATGCGAACACCGCAGTCATCTACTGCGACCATTCTCAGGACATCCCACACCCCGGTCTCAGGGTCAACTTCAACCGTTGCGACATATGCGGCAAATGGCCACGTGAGGTTTGGTGGGTCGTAGTAGGCCGTATTCTCGAGACCTGGTTCCATGCCGTCGGGCATATTTGAGTAGGCCGCCATTGCGCACTCTTGAATAGTCACGCCGCGGTCAGGTGATGACCGCACGTAGAACCGTCCAAGCTCCCACTCGATGTCCTCTTCTGAGACCTCCAGCAAGTGAGCAGCAATCTTTCGTGACTTGGCACGAATCTTTCGAGCAACCATCGCAACAGCCGCACCCGCAACTGGAGTTGATCGCGATGCATATGTACCCATGCCAAATGGGGCCGTG
>JAPOIQ010000365.1 GCA_029978815.1 bacterium | reverse complement strand
TACAGCTCATGCCCATCTGCTGTTCTTCTCGAATCGGGGCCGGGTTTATCGATTACGGGCCCTCGACATCCCTGAACGCGAGCGCACTGCGAAAGGGATGCCAATCGTCAACCTGTTACCACTTCAGGCTGACGAATACATCCAAGCGATTATCGACACCCGCGATTTTGCCGGTGAACGCTTCTTGTTCTTCGCAACCCGCAAGGGCACCGTGAAGAAGACTGCGTTCGACGCCTACAACTCGAGTCGCCGAGATGGTCTCATCGCAATCAACTTGCATGACGACGACGAACTCGTGAAAGTCATCGAAACAAGCGGCACCGACGACATCTTCATGGTGGCCAAGTCAGGTATGACCATCAGATTCAACGAAAGCGCTGTTCGAGCGATGGGCCGCTCAGCCGCGGGCGTCCGAGGCATGAAACTGAAGACGGGTGAAGATGCCGTGGTCTCGTGCGATGTTGCTCGCGATGACACAGCGATTCTCATCATGACCGAAGCCGGTTTCGGCAAGCGGACACAACTTGACAAGTTCAACACCCAAGGCCGCGGCGGTCAGGGCGTACGCGGTATCAAACTCACCGGCAAGAAGGGCGTTGTCGTGGCAGCGTTCATGGTCGGAATTGAAGACGAGATTGTTGCGGTTTCTTCGGGTGGTGTCACCATCCGAATGGAAGTCCGTGAGATTTCTTCCCAGGGACGAGATGCCACTGGGGTTCGCGTGATGAACCTCGATGACGGCCAGACCGTTGCATCTGTTGCGCCGATCATCGCTGGCGAATAACCGGCCTACCGAGTCACGAGAGGCCACTCGAGATTCGGGTGGGGGTCTCGTACTTAGCGTCGCGCTTATCGGTGTGCTGGCTGTGGTGATGAGCGTTGTGATCAGCGGCCCGATGACACTGCTTGTTCAGCGCCAACGAGCAATTGCTGCCGCTGATGCGAGTGCACTTGCAATGTTGTGGTGGGGTGAGCGGTCAGCTCGGGAGATCGCTCGAGACAACGGCGCTGAAATTCTTGAACTTGAAGAGATACGGGTCTCGGGCGGACGGCGCTCAACTGTCCGTGTGCAAGTTGGGCAAGCTCAGGCTCGTGCTTCGGCTAGTGATGCCTGAGGTGACTGATCCCACCGCAGGATCACAGGTGCCTACACTCAAGATTGTGGTGACGAACGGACACAACGCCGAGGAGCCAACGAGTTCCAATGACAGGGTGATCCACGAAGATGTACCGTCTCGAACGACCCCGGTGAATGTCCCCGACGGTGGTGAAGAAACTGGGGAGCCGACCAGCGAGTTCGTTATGCCCAACATCGTGACGGCTCAGCCATCTGGTGAGGTCCCTCAGGTTCCGTCGGTGAGCAACGAGAAAAATGCCGCGCTCGCACCGCCATTTCTCGGTGTTCGACGACAGGTGGTGCTCCGTCGAAGCGGTGGCCGGCCGCGAGTTCGGCGTGTTTCACGAGTTTTGCGCCATATTGACCCGTGGTCGACCTTCAAGGTCGCAGCGTTATTCTCGTTGGTCACCTATGTCGTCTTGTTAACAGCGGGAGTCATGTTGTGGCGAGTAGCGGACGCAACCGGTATAATTGCCAACGTCGAACGTTGGTTTACCCAATTTGGTTGGGAAACCTTCGAACTACACGGCGATGAAATTTTTGGGGCCGCCTGGGTGATTGGTTTGTTCTTGGTTGTGGCAGCGACCGGAGCGGCGGTGCTGTTTGCGACCATTTTTAATCTCATCAGTGACGTTGTCGGGGGAGTGCGACTCTCGGTGCTCGAGGAAGAGGCTTGCTCAGCGCTTTGGCCATCATAGTCAACGCTGTCATTGTTACTTCTTGGAGCAACAGGAAAGTCTTGTCGCTTTTCTTTGACGAACTGCTCTCTTTCATTTGCAAGGCTTTTGTC
>JAPOIQ010000048.1 GCA_029978815.1 bacterium | reverse complement strand
GCGGTGGAAACGTTCAAATACAAGTTCTCGATCATCAGTCGGGATTCCAGGACCACGATCGAGTACCGAGACTCGACCTTCGGCAACGACCACCTCAATTGGGCTCTCACTGTCGTCAAACTTCGTCGCATTTTCGAGCAGGTTCGAGATTGCGCGCTCAAGTTGACCTCGCCGAATCAGGACCACGGAGTTATCTGACAGGACCGTCACTTCACGCCCCGAACGGCGCTGAGCCCGTTCAGCAGCAAAGCCAACAACATCACCGATACGAACCTGCTCCGGTTCGGACTCGTCAACCTCTCCACTTGCGACCTGAACAACCTCATTCACGAGCGACGTCAGTTCGGCGGCTTCCGCTCGCATCGATTCAACGATTTCTGCTCGCTCGTCTGCAGGAAGATCGGGATAGCGGCTCAAGGTGTCGAGACCGGTGCGAATCGATGTCACTGGTGTCCGCAGTTCGTGACCTGCGTCCTCCACAAGACGGCGTTGATCAGCTCGAGAACGGGCGAGGGCCCCAATCATGCGGTGGAATGCCGTCGAAAGCCGGCCAACTTCGTCACGGCGGCTCACCGAGTCACTCTCAACAAGTTCGAGACGACCAGTTGACTCGATTTCAGATGCAGCATCGGTGAGGGACCGGAGTGGGCGTGTCACACGGCCGGCGATCACAGCGCCGAGAAGCCCCGCTACCACCGTGACGCAGCTCACCAGCATCAATGTCCGCAAGCGCAAACTCTCAAGCACCGAGTTCGTCTCAGCGAGAGGTCGTCCGACTTGAACGATGCCATCTTCGAACCCGATCGAGCGGATTCGATACTCTGCTCGCCCGAGGCGAACCGACTTGAAATCTGTTGCTCCGGGACGGCCAATTAACGCGAGATCGTTTTTCGTTGGCGGCAACGGGCGGGGGAAGTTTGAGCGAATGATCGACCCATCTTCAAGCACTGCTTGCACGACGACGCCATCAAACGGCCCGGCCTCAAAGAGACGCTCGTCGAAACGTCGAGCGGTGGCTACAGCCGTTGCGTCGACGAGGGAGTCATCGACTGCTCTCAACAGCCTCGAAGACGTTGTTTGGTACGAGATTGCGCCAACGGCAATCGTCGCCGTCGCAGCAAGGACAGCCATCAGTAAAGCAATTCGTAGTCGAAGACTCATTGGTCAACCCGAGCCGAGTAGCCCACACCACGAATGGTGTGGATGAGACGTGACCCGCCCTCATCTTCGATTTTTCGGCGGAGATACCCGATGTAGACAGCAAGATTTTTCGAATCTGGACCGAAGTCGTAATTCCAAATTCGCTCATAGATCGTCGAGTGATCTAGCACGATTCCCGCATTGCGGACGAGCAGTTCAAGAAGGTCGAATTCTGTCTTTGAAAGATCAAGCTCTCGACTGCCTCTCCGAACTCGGCGGCCCGCTGGCTCAATCACTAAGTCGTCGAGAACAAGCGGCTCATCCTCACCGTTTGCGTCGGCCTCGGCCGTTGTTCGACGAACAAGCGCACGGAGACGGGCGAACAACTCGCCGAGATCGAATGGTTTGAGAACATAATCGTCGGCCCCGGCATCAAGACCTGCAATGCGATCACTCGGCTCAGTTCTCGCCGTCAGCATCAAAATAGGAAGGTGGCTGCCTTCTGATCGAAGCACTCGACACACCGTCAAACCGTCAACAGCGGGCATCGAGACATCGAGGATGACAATGTCGGGGAGCGGACCATTCGTTGAGCCATCTCGGAGTCGCTCAAGTGCCGCCGCGCCGTCATTTACGGCATCGACCTCATACCCTTCAAGGGTCATTGCGCGCGCCAACGACTCGCGAACTGCACGGTCATCTTCGGCGAGCAGCACCCGCAATCTTTCTTCGGTCATGCAATGAGTACATCAGAATGCGGTAAGCATCTGGTGAGAATGTCATCAAAAATGTCGAAGATCACCTCCAAATTCCCTGGCATGCAAGTAATTCGACGCCTCACAAGCGTCATTCGATGGATCGTGCTCGGCGGGATTTCAGGACTCCTTGCGGGAGTTGCCTCATTTGTGTTCTTGGAGGGTCTCGATCGAGTGACATCACTTCAAACCGATACCGCATGGCTGTTGTATTTCTTGCCAATCGCTGGCCTCGTCATCGGTCTTTCAAATCGTTACCTCGCTGGGCATTCGTCAGCGGGTAACGCTCTCCTGCTCGAAGAAATTCACTCGCCAAGGCAATGGGTTCCGCGGCGGATGGCACCCCTCGTACTTCTCGGAACCTGGTGGACTCATCTCTTCGGTGGTTCGGCCGGCCGCGAGGGCACCGCTCTTCAGATGTCAGGAAGCCTCAGCGATGCAGTAAGTCGGGTTTTTCGTCTCGGCCAGAGCGACCGCTCGATGATGTTGACTGCTGCACTCGCTGGCGGTTTTGGATCTGTCTTCGGTGTGCCGTTTGCGGGTGTCATCTTCGCGCTCGAAGTTCCCACAGTTGGTCGCCTGCGCTATCACGCCCTTGTTCCCGCAGTCATCGCATCATTCATCGGAGATGCAATGGTGACGTGGTTAGGTCATCACCACGCTGCTCGCACCGCTATCGATATCTCAATGTCGACATCAACGATGGGAGCGCTCGTCGCCGTTGGCGTGGCTTGCGGAATTGCTGCACGGATCTTCATTACAACGACCTCGGTCATCCGCACTATCGGACGGCGATATGTCCCGTCTGTCGTAATGCGACCGGTTCTCGGCGGTGCCGCGGTACTCGGGCTCACTGCACTATTTGGGCGGGATTATCTCGGCTTGTCGCTTCCCCTGCTCGACTCGGCACTCGCCGGCACATCAATTGCGCTCACTGTGTTTGCACTCAAGTTGTTGTTCACTGCCGTCACCATCGGGACAGGGTTTCTCGGCGGAGAAGTCACCCCACTTTTTGTCATCGGTTCAACTCTCGGCGCATCGATCGGTGAACTCCTCGGATTGCCGATTGGAGTCGCCGCCGCAGTTGGGATGGTTGCGATGTTCGGCGCGGCAGCAAACACCCCGCTTGCATGCACGGTCATGGGCCTTGAGCTCTTTGGAGCAGTTGCCATCGCTCCGATTGGTATCGGATGTATCGCCGCGTGGGTTGCTTCTGGAACTGGAACGATCTATGAGACGCAGCGACATGCGCTGCGTCGATCGTCAGCTGGTCTTCAAGACCCGTAACGGCAACTCGCGTGGTCCGCGGATCTGACCGACACTCCATCTTGTGTCACCGTCAACGGTGAATGAAGGGAAGCGCCGAACAAACTCTTCGACCGCAACCTTCAGCTCAAGCCGAGCAAGGTTCGAACCCAAACAGCGGTGAATACCGAGGCCAAATGCACCATGGCGGTTTTCTTGCCGATCGATCACGAACTTGGTTGCGTCTTCGAACTGTTTCGGGTCGCGGTTAGCAGCAGGGAATGGCAACAGAACCCAGTCATTCGCCTTCATCGGGCAGCCGTGGAAGTCGTAATCCTCTTTCACGAGGCGAGCCATCGTGACCGGTGCGTAGGCACGGAGGAATTCTTCAAGGGCAAACATCATGACGTCTGGTTCGTCAACAAGGCGCTGAAGATCGTCGGGGTGCGTGCCGAGATGCCAGAGCGACGAACCGATTGCCGACCAGGTCGTATCGATTCCCGCGACAAGCAACAGCAGGATTGAACCACGAACATGTTCATCGGACAGCTTGTTTCCGGCGATCTCGACGTTGAGCAAATAGTTGGTCAGATCGTCGCGAGGGTTGTCTCGGTGATCCTGAATTTGCGCATCGAGATAATCGGCCAACGGCTGCATGAACTCTTCGCGTTCTTCAACCGGCTCATTAATGCGCTCTAGGACGTTGTGCACGAAGTCGCGGAAGAGGGCCTCGTCCTCGGTTGGGAAACCGAGCATTCGAGCAATCACGTTGACAGGAATGCTCTGCGCGTACTCGACTGCACCGTCAACGATTGACTCGCCTTCGGTGATATCTCCCATGCGGTCGAGCAACTCGTTGCAGAGTCGTCGAATTTCGGGCTCCCACTCAGCGATCACTTTCGGTGAAAACGGCGGGAGGAGCAGTCGACGAGCGATGTTGTGAAATGGCGGGTCGCTCGTAATGGGCGGGGCTGGTCCGACAGGAGCCTCGATCATGGGGCGTCCGGTGTTGACGACGACTCCCTGTGAGGTGAAGTGATCGGTGTCGTAGGCGATCTCATGCACCATTTCGTAGGTGAAGGGCGCCCACAATCCGTCATAGCGATCGCTATGAGCGACTGGGCATTCTGAGCCTTGGAACTCTGCCCAGATTTCGTGGGCACGTTCGTTGTACTCCGGATCGGCGTGATCGAAATCATTCGCCCAATCGAGAACCTTTTCGTACATTCCAGCCATGGGTCCTCCAGGTGTCAGTCTTCGATGGTGATGGCGTATTCGGGGCAGTTTGCAGCTGCCAACCGAGCCTTGTCTTCTAGTTCGGCAGGAACAATGCCGTCGTTCAATGCAATGGCAGTTCCATAGTCATCAACGTCAAAGAGTTCTGGCGCTATCGCAAAGCAGCGGTTATGACCTTGGCATTTTTCTTCGTCGACGATTACTCGCATGGCTGAGACACTACTGGCAAATGTGTCTCACGTCACACTCAAGTTGTGACTTTCTTCACAGATTGCGCTGGCCGGTACCATCAAAGAGGTGAAGTTTGTTGTCCTCGCCGAATCTGGAGACGGGATCATCAGCCAACTCACAAATTGGCTCGTCGATACTTCGGGCGCGAATTGGTTCATCGCGATCATCTTCATCATCGCCCTCCTCGACTCGGTCGTGCCGATCGTTCCAAGTGAGACAACAGTCATCATCGGAGGGGTTGCAGCTGGTGCGGGTGATCAACACCTCCTTCTCGTGATTGCGGCCGGCGCCGTTGGGGCGTTTATCGGTGACAACCTCGCATACGTCATTGGCCGGTCCTTTCATGGAGCAATCGCAAGAAGAGCACAACGCAAACCGTCCACTCAACGGAGACTCGACTGGGCAGCGAACCAAGTGAAGGAGCGCGGTGGCCTCCTTCTCGTGACGGCCCGATTCATTCCGGGTGGCCGAACAGCCTTGACAATTTCTTGCGGACTCACCCAACAACCGCATCGGTGGTTCGTGAAGTGGGTTGCACTTGCGGTAACCATTTGGGCCACCTACGCCGCAGTGCTCGGCGCAATCTTTGGACGAGCGCTACAGGACAACCACACCGCCGCCTTCCTCATCGCATTTGTCACAGCACTTGCCATCAACGTCGCAATTGAACTCATCCGGAAACGGCGCTCAACAACTCACCTCTGACAATCACTCGCAACCGACTGACTGCAACACTGGATCCATGAATGTTTCAGATGCCGTCGTTGCCCGTCGATCAATTCGCGATTTCCGGCCCGATCCTGTTGATGACAGCGTGCTTCGCGATCTTCTCGAGCGTGCCGCGCGAGCGCCATCAGGAGGAAATGTTCAACCATGGCGCATTTACGTGTTGAACGGATCACGAATGACAGATTTTCTCGAGTTCCTCGACACCCAACCGGCAACCGAACCATCTGAATACGACGTGTACCCCGCCAACCTCTGGGAACCACACCGCACAGCTCGCTTCGAACTTGGTGAGCAGATGTATGGGCTCTTAGAAATTCCTCGCGACGACAAAGCGGGCCGACTTCAGCAATTCGCTCGCAACGCACGGTTCTTCGATGCCCCAGCAGCGTTCTTCATCACCATCGATCGACGGTTCAACGCGCCGCAATGGTCTGACCTCGGAATGTTCCTGCAAACCTTCATGCTGTTGGCCGTCGAGGCAGGCCTTGACACCTGCGCACAGGAATACTGGTCAAGTCGTCACGGCGCGGTCATGGAATTCGTCGGCGCACCGGAAGAAGAGATGCTCTTTTGCGGAATGGCTATCGGGTACCGCAACGAAGATGCCCCCGTGAACAACCTTGTCGCCGAACGGCTCCCCATCGATACGTGGGCGACATGGGTCTGAAACTTCGTAAGAACGAATTCTTGAATTCAGTCTGCGCCAAGACGACGTTCAAAGCCCTCAGGAATGACAAGGTGATCACGCTTGAGGTCGTGAACTGAAGCGACACCCATACCGAGTAGCGCCGAGTCGATTCCCATCCGCAACACATCGAGGACGTTTTCAACGCCTGCCTGACCATTAGCAGCGAGCCCCCAAAGGTAGGCGCGGCCAATCATCACGGCACGGGCACCGAGCGCAACCGCTTTTACGACATCGCTGCCTCGTCGCACCCCGCCATCGAGCAACACATCCATGTCGGATCCAACTGCTTCAGCGATTGCCGGAAGCGCACGAAGCGGAGACGGAGTGCCGTCGAGGTTGTTACCCCCATGGTTTGAGACTGACAACCCTGTGAAGCCCGCATCGCGTGCTCGTCGAGCATCATCGACACGCATGACTCCCTTCACTATGCACGGGCCGCCCCACTCTTTTACAAACCAGTTGAGGTCATCCCAGGTTGGCTGCGGCGAGCCCATCCACTGTCCGTAGGCACCAAAGAACGTTGGTGCTGGTGAACCATCGATGCTCATATTCGGAGCGGTGAGATCTGGAAGGTGACCTGATCTCAAGAACCGACCAAGCCATCTCGGACGGGCAAGTACTGACGGTGCGTATTTCACCATCGTCTTCAGATCAATCCCGTCAGGAAGTTCAGGGCTTCCCCAATCGCGGCTGTGACTGTACGACCAGTCAAGGGTCAGAATTACCGCCTTTGCGCCAGCGGCACGAGCACGATCCATCTGGGCGCTCACCCAGTCACGACCGTTGATCCAGTACATCTGAAAGAAGAAGTTCTCGTTTGCCGCAGCAATTTCTTCCATCGGTTTAGAACCAAAGGACGACAGCCCAATTGCAGTGCCACGAGCGGCTGCTGCCCGAGCAACTGCAAGTTCACCGTCGGGGTGAACTGCCTGGACCCCTGTCGGCGAAATCAGCACTGGCATCGACAGGTCGATACCCACAACCGATGTCGCGAGATCGCGTTCAGATGGACGGTCGGCAATGACTGGTTGGAATCCGATCTCGCGATAGGCCGCCCGGTTGTCGTCGAGAGTCAACCCGGCTTCGCTGCCGGCAATCAATGCGTCGTAGACATGGCGAGGAAGGATGCGTTCTGCACGGCGTTGCGCGACCGCCACCGACTCAAACCACGGATTTCCCATACGACGAGGGTATCTGCGAACGACGCTTGCATCTCCGCCGAGCGACAGTTCCAGTACCGCTTTGGCCTACAGGGCTTATTACCTTCGGTGCATGAGCACATCTCGTCTGACCTCAGGAAATCGCTCAATTGCGAGCCGTGTTGCGATCGTTACGGGCGCAGGATCAGGAATTGGGCGGGCAACCGCTCACCTCTTCGCCGATGAAGGCGCCTTCGTCGCAGTTGTTGATCGAAATGGCGAAGGGGTTGCACAAGTCGTTGGTGAAATTTCTGATGTACACGGGCCCGACAAGGTGAAAGGGTGGACGGTGGATGTCACTGACAACGCCGCTGTCGATGCCCTTCCAGCCGAGGTTGCGAGCTCGTTCGGTGGTGTGGACATTCTCATCAACAACGCCGGTGTCGTCTTCAATGCCGATATGACCACGACAGCGGATGT
>JAPOIQ010000246.1 GCA_029978815.1 bacterium | reverse complement strand
CCACAGAACGGCTTGGTCACAGTCGGAATCACTCCAACAGTGCCGTGACCATCGACATACCGCCAACGGTCGGCCGGGGCAGCACCACGAGCCGGAACTGGTTCTAACGGGAACTCAGCGTCGATCGCGGCAACAATTTCATCCTGTCCAACGACCTTGTCATTCCCCCACTCGCCAGACGCGTCGAGCGGCATGAACTCGATGAAGCGCACTTCGACGCTGTTGTCGCGGCCGTATCGAGCGAGGTCAACAATCTCGTCGTCATTCACTCCTCGTTCGACAACGGCGTTGATTTTCACCGGATCGAAGCCAGCATCGCGAGCCGCCTTAATTCCCTCAAGCACACTGTCAAGTTCATCGCGCCGAGTCATCGCTGCAAAGCGCTCGCGATCGAGGGTGTCGAGGCTGATATTCAAACGATGTAGACCGGCCGCTTTGAGATCGTGGGCAAGACTCGTCAATCGCGACGCATTGGTCGTCATCGCGAGATCGACACCAAGATGCGACAACTTTTCGACAAGGGTGACAATTCCGGCCCGAACGGTTGGTTCTCCGCCTGTGAGGCGGATGCCCTCAACCCCAAAACGTCGGACGAACAATGAGGCGATTCTCTCGATCTCTTCGAACGAGAGCACATCGTCACGATCGATCCATTTCATGCCCTCTTCAGGCATGCAATACGTGCAGCGGAAATTACAGCGGTCCGTCACCGAGATCCGAAGGTCTCGAATAACCCGCCCAAACGGGTCAACAAGGTCGCGCGCTTCCGCGTTCATCACTTCAGGATAGGAGGAGAAGCACGGCGACCTCTCCCCCGGCCGGAATACCGTCGCCATCAGGAACGACAGCAATTGCGCTCGCCGACGACGTCGCAGCCAACTGATGGCTCCCCTGTGCCCGGACTGGCACGACATGGCAACGGCCGTCATCACCAAATTCGTACTGCACTCTCATGAGGTGGGTCTTGCCATCAGGCCGGCGTTCGAGAGCGACATCGGCAATTCCGACCATGCTCGGTCGGGCAAGCCGCTCGAATCCCATCATCTGACGCAACGCAGGCCGAGCGAACATTTCAAAACTGACGAACGAACTCACCGGGTTACCAGGCAGGCCGAATACGGGGGTTCCGTCGAGAAGACCGAACGCAAACGGCTTTGCTGGTTTGATCGCGACCTGCATCCATTCCATGACAGCAATGCGACCAAGCACAGCTTTCACAACGTCGTAATCACCCATCGAGACGCCACCACTCGACACCACGACGTCATAGGAATTGGCTGCAGATCTCAATACACGTTCAAGTTCCGCCTCATCATCTCGAACCGTTCCCAGATCGGTGACATCACAACCTGCATCGCGCAATGCAACTGCCAACATGCGGCGGTTACTTTCACGAATCTCTCCAGGCGCCAAGGCCCGACCGTCGTCGACAAGTTCATCACCCGTCGACAGCACAGCAGCCCGCACCCGTGGATACACCGAGACGGTGAGCGCATTCACCATCGCCAACACCCCAAGCACAGGAGGAGTGATGAGCGTTCCTGCAGTAAGTACAACTTCACCCGGGTTCACATCGTCTCCCGCCGGACGAACTGCATCTCCAGGTTGCACACTCGCGGATAACCGAACGGTGTGCTCGTCGATCAACTCAGAGTCCTCGACCATGACAACCGCATCAGCCCCCGACGGAATTGGGGCACCGGTCATGATCCGAATCGTCTCTCCCCGAGCCAGCACCCGGTCGGTTGCAGCCCCTGCTGCAACCTCACCAACAATGCGCAGCTCGACCGGTTCGTCACCGGCACCTGCGACGTCGGCAGCGATCACTGCATAACCATCAACCGCAGTGTTATCGAATGGTGGAACCAACTCTGTCGCAACTACATCAGCAGCGAGCACCATTCCAGCGGCCTGCTCAAATGGCAATTCGACCGGCGCGCGTGCCGGACACCGCTCGAGAACGAACGACTGGGCTTGTGGCAACGGAATCACGTCTCTGACCGTACCGCGAGCGGGGCGGGCTTGCGTACGGCAGACTGGTCGAGTGAGCGCATTCACCCCGTTTCCCGCCGATGGTTTTACAGCCCGCTGGGACACCTGGGACGGCGAGCACCACGAAGAACTCACCCTCCGTTGGGAAAACGAGGCGTGGACTGCATCAGGGATGGTCGGGCGCGAACAGATTCAATATGTCGTTCGGTTATCACCAATGTGGGAAATCCGACAGTTTCTGCTCTTTAGAGACCTCGAAGAGCCTGACCTTTGGCTCGGGACCGATGGCCAGGGACGCTGGGGAGAAATGAACGGCGCGCACCGCCCTGAACTCGATGGGTGCACCGACCTTGCATTGAACTGCACGCCGTTCGACCATCTTGTGCCAGCACGCCGGCATCAACCAACAGCCGAACGCCCCGCGATTGTCCAGGTGATCGAAGTAGACACCGAAACGCTCGGACTCACCGTTGGCTTTCGGCACTACCAACGACTGGGCGCATCAACCTTCAGCGTTGAGCATCTTGGCTCAGTAACTCAGTTCACGGTCGATAGCTATGGCCTACCACTCGATATCGAGGGCTTGTTTCGACGCCGCTAACTACGAGGCCTGGTGTGACCGTCGACGATGTCGCGCAACCGAGACTCAAGGCCATCAGCCCAGCCGTGCAGTAGTGCAATCTCAATAGCAGCAGTGAGAAAACCTGCTGGCGTCCCCGTGTCCCATCTCTCAACCATCGTTTCGACCCCATGCAACGGAGCGTGCTGAGCCTGTGCGCGAATCGCATCTGTGAGTTGGAGTTCACCACCAGCACCCGGCTGCAATCGGGCAATTTCATCGAATATGTCGGTGGTTAACACATAACGACCAATGATGATGAGCGAACTCGGTGCCTGTTCGATCGATGGTTTCTCCACAAGGTCGCCGATTTCGACCACACCATCGGTCAACTGACCAGTCGGAGCGACCACCCCGTATGCCGAAACCTCAGAACGGTCGACCTCCATCAGCCCCACCACGCTTCCCGAGGTCGTGGTGCAGACATCGATCATGTTCTGAAGGAATTGCGACCCGCCCATGATCTCATCGGGCAGCGAGACAACAAACGCGTCACCGTCGACAACCGAAGCAGCACACCCAACCGCAT
>JAPOIQ010000284.1 GCA_029978815.1 bacterium | reverse complement strand
TGTCCTCGAGGTGGGGCGACTGGCGGGCTCGGACGCCCCTTACCCAACGGAACGAGAATTACTCGCATTGGTTGATCGCAAATGCAACGCGTTTACTGAAGTGTCTCCGGCAGTGCTTCCGCTGCTACCAGATGCCGAGGCGTGGGTATCCGCTGCAGGGCCGTTTGCGTGTCTGTCGGTGTCTCTTGGTTGACGTCGGTTCTCGAGTAACGGCGCTGGTAGCCTCGCCGGAACTGAGGGCGATTAGCTCAGTTGGAAGAGCGCCACGTTCACACCGTGGAGGTCATGGGATCGAGGCCCGTATCGCCCACTCGGTGAGGTTGTGTTCCTCTTACCTCGCGTTGTGACGTACTCTACGAGGGTGCCATCGTGCGATCGTCCCGGATGCTCGGAACCTGTTTTTCTCCACTATGGATTTGATCCGGCAGCAGCCGCGGTATGGCTTGAGGTGCCCACTGATGATCATCAGTCAGGCCTCTGCCGAGTACATGCTGAGCGTCTCACCCCTCCACGGGGATGGACCATTGATGACCGGAGAGACCCGACCTTGAGGCTGTTTAGACCAGGTCCGGAGGATTCGCGGTCACCGTCCAAAAGCCGTAAACGCTCAACAAAGAAATCGTCTCAACGATCTCAAGATTCACTGTTCGGTCGACACGACGGCGTCCAGCCAGCAGCAAACAGCTCGCCGCCGCTGTCAAGTTCAGCCGCAGAGAACTTCGCCGAGGAAGAGACCTCAACTCTCTCACCACTGTTGTCGCGGGCATTCCGCGGAACTGCTCTCGCTGACGACTAGAACAACCCCATGGCATTAACAGTTTCTCGAACCGCAGATATTGCGGCCGCCTCTGATGCGGTTCAAGCCGTGTTACGCAATCTTTCGACATATCCAGACTGGATGCCGATTGTCTCGTCAGCCGAAACAGATGGAGACGATCATTGGCTCGTGGAGCTGCGAGTTGCGATTGGGCCGTTCGCTCGATCGAAACGGATTCGCATGCGGCGTAGCGTTGATAGCCCGCAACTCATTGTCTTCACTCGCAGCGAGGCTGATGGACGCGATCATGCAACATGGGAACTACGTCTTGAATTGGTCAAATCTGAGATCGGAACCAACGTGAACGCCATGCTCCGCTACGAAGGAAAAATGTGGACTCCTGGCCCGGTTGAAGACGCCCTTGAGAGTGGTCTCGACAACGGAATCGTGAAACTTCAAGAGTTCGTTACCCGGACAATGTGAACTGCAAATTTTGGACCTATCTCGACATTCGTGAGACTGCCCTGAGGCGTCCTTCGCTCGTTGAGGTGACCTCGACGTCAATGCCAAATGTCTGCGATATGACCGCGCTGTTCATGCCCTCTTCAAAGGTTCCGTTGTAGATCGACCGACCTTCTCGCAAGCACAGCAGATGAGTCATCCCCGGTGGTACCTCTTCGAGGTGGTGCGTAACGAGGACCATTGCACCCACGTTGTTATCGCTGCCGAGAATCGCCAACGCCTCGATGAGATCCTCCCTTGCGACGAGATCTAATCCCGCAAAGGGCTCGTCGAGCACGATCAGCGAAGGTTCGTTCATCAGCGTTCGCGCAAGCAACACCCGTTGTCTCTCTCCCGAAGACAGACTTCCGAATGTTTGTTGCGCAAGGTGACCGATCTGAAGTCGTTCTAGTTGCGCCTGCGCCTGTGCGACCTCTGCAGATGAATAGGTGTGCCACCAAGGCTCGAGCGCAGCATGAATTGCGGTGATGACAACATCAATTGCGCGAAGGTCGGACCGAAGTTGGTCAGCGAGTCCCTGTGCGGAGAATCCGATCTGTTGACGAGCCTTTCGGACATCTATTCGGCCTAACCGCTCTCCGAGAATGTCAAAGACACCAACAGAGGGATGTTCCCGCAGAGCCATCATCCGCAGAAGAGTTGACTTGCCCGAGCCATTCCCACCAAGAATCAACCAGCGCTGACCTGACAAAATTGTCATGTCAATTTCGCAGAGAATCTGTCTCTCTCCCCGAGCGAAGCCCACAGAACGCATCGAGACAAGTTCGGTGCTCATGGTAGAGATCGATCGGATGAGATCGAAACCGGTGTGATTGCTGCCAGTTGACCGCAGGCGGCATCAATGTCATTTCCTCGATTGCGTCGCACGGTCGCCTCAATTCCTCGATCCGTAAGCACGCGTTGAAACTTCTCAATTTGAGCTCGAGTTGACCCTTGATATTCGTAGCCCGCAGTTCGGTTTAACGGGATGAGATTGACATGAGCAATCGGTCGTAAACGTCGGCATAGTTCGGCGAGCCGGTGTGCTTCGTCCAACGAGTCGTTGACTCCGTCAATCATTGCCCACTCAAAACTCATACGGCGCTTTCGCTTCGATACGTACTGCGCGCAGGCATCAAGGAGTTCATCAAGCGGATAGCGACGATTCATCGGAATCAGCGTGTTGCGAAGCTCATCATGAGCGGCATGAAGGCTCACCGCCAGGGTCACTGGCAGCGGTCGATCGGCCAGTCGTCGAATGCCAGGAACAAGACCAACAGTGGAAACTGTGAGATGGCGAGCAGAAAGCTTGAACTCATCATGGACCGCAGCCATTGCGGGCCAAAGCGCATCCTCATTTGCTAATGGTTCTCCCATACCCATAAATACAATATTGGATAT
>JAPOIQ010000213.1 GCA_029978815.1 bacterium | reverse complement strand
GCCGTTCCTGAAAGCGACGAGATTCGACGCTTGACCGGTCTCGGGCCGGCATATGTTGCCCGTTTTGTCGCAACAGATGCGTGGGCGCAACAAGGTGACGGGGTTGGCGCAACGTACTCGTCGAACAATCCGTATGTTGTTGATTCTGCGTGGCCCGAGCGACGCCTCGATTACGTCATGTCGGGTTGGCCGCGTCCTCGTCCGAACGGCAATCCGGTCAGCGCTGAGCGTTTCGGTATTGAGCCGGTGGACGGTGTCGTTGCAAGCGATCACTATGGCGTGATCGCTGAACTCGCAACGTAACTCGGCTGTTGTCGTGCCCTCAGGTGAGGCTATGGCAGGGTGACGAATCCGCCTTGAGCGGAGACGTTTCCTGCGTAGTCGGTGATCACGAGTTCGACGTAGATTTCGAGACCCGAGTCAAGGGGTTCTAGGTCGTAGATCAAGTTCGGAAGATCTGCGTACAACCCCACTTCGCTGAGGGTGAGCCATTCGGCGGTGCCGTCTGGGTACTCGTTCAGCACGATGGGGAAGATCAGGCCATCAGGGTCAGCTGAAAGTTCACCGATCATTCCGTCGTCGGTGTACTCGTAGTACACCTCGCTCACGATGTTGCCTTCTGCGTCGAGTGTCAAAGCAAGGACGAGGTCGTGGTACGGGTCATCGGTCTCGAACTCTTCTGGCGGCACGTACCAAAGGGGCACGTCGAAGAACAGGAATCCTGATTCTTCGTCGAATTCCATGTCAAGGTAGGCGTAGTCGGTATCGATGCCGTCAGACAGTGTGAGTGCCGTCAAGTCATAGAAACCATAAACCTCGCCGGTGCCGTCGCCAAATGAGGTGTAGTCGGCTGGTTCTTCGCCGATGAAAATGATCGATCCATCACTTTCGTCGGTTACGCCGTAGAGGATCTCGGCGGAGACGATGGAGTCAGAGGCCCCTTCGTTGACAGTGCCAAAGACATTGATGCCGGAATCGTCAAAGAAGTATTCGATGCCGATCTCTTCATCGAATGTTGCGGTGTCTGCAGAGGCGAGTCTCGATCCTCCATTGAAGTACGAGTTGAGAACCTTTGACCAGCCGGGCACTTCACCGAGATCGAAGTAGTCGCCGTCGAAATAGTCAGATGATGGTGGGAAATAGACGCTCAGGCCGGTGGCTTTTGAGGTGGCAATTCCGCTGATTTCATGAATGACGACTGTGTCGAGTGCGCCGAGCACCGCGTCGGCCTCGGGGCTGACGGAGATGTTGTTGGCCGACAACTCGGTCATCAGCACACCGAGGTCTATTGCGTTGCTTGCCTTTGCCGGATCGGGGCTATCGCCGAATGCCAGTGAGTCTTGCCGGGCCGCACCAAGTGCTGCGAGTGCAGCACCATCAGCGAACTCCATGACGTCGCCAAGTTCTTGCAAGGCGGCATCGAGTTCGTCAAGTTCGGTGAGGTCGATTGCGGACAACGTGATGTCAAACGCAGTTCCATAGTCTTTTGCGTGCACTTCGTAGGTGTCGACGATGGTTATTGCGAGTTCGGCTGCGGAGACATCCTCGCCGCTGCGGAGAATTTCGAGTGACGAGAAATCCCAACCGTGACCTGGTTCGAGTTCTTCTGATGCAACCATGACATCGGCGAGGTCACGCATGGCGTGGGCAACCTCGAACGTCCCCATCAGGCAGGCGTCAAATCCGATGAGGTCAAGGCGCTCGACTCCTGCGGCTTCAAGGCCTTTTGAGATCCCTTCACCCATTTCGGGGAGGGTGAGAATGTCTTCGCCATCGGTCTCGTCAGGCCCCATGCCGGGCCAGCCGGCACCGTGATCCCAAATGATGAGCGCATAACGGTCTGCTGGGAATTGCTGAATTCCTCCAGCGACAAATTCTGCGAGTTCGTCTGCGGAACCGGTGTTCACTTCTCCGAGATCAACCGATTGGAGTATTTCTTCTTTTCCAACGTGGATCAGCTGGGTGCCTTCGAAATTTCCAAGTGGACCTACCTCGTCATCTGCATATCCCGGATGCCGATCGATGAGAGTGACGATGTTGAGGTGTTCGTTTGATCCAGCTTCTGCCATTTCGAAGATGTCACCGACCGCGAACGGCTCGAGGTCATTGTCGCCCATCACGTACACGAGGATTGTCCAATTGGCTTGCCCGTTGTCGTTTGAGATGCTGGCAATGTCGTCTTCGCGTGCGTCTTCGGCGGGCGCGCTGTCGTCGTCATCGGATTCGGTTGCGACCTCTTCGGAGCGTTCTTGCTCAGCCTCTTCGACGATTTTTTCGGGCTCGTCTGCGGCGGGATCTCCGCCACAGGCAATCGCTCCGAGGGCAACGGTGAGAGCGAGGGATAGCGATCGAGCGCGAAATTTCATGATCCAGTTTCGCACACGACGCTCATCAAAAGCGCTTCGCAACAAGCAAGTTACGAGACTGGCGGTTTGTTGATTGGGTGGCTCCACTCTTCGTACGGCATGTTTGATCCGAGCACCACTCGAGTTTGCGTACCTGCGAGGGTTCGGTGAAGCCATCCGGCTTCTGCTGTCACCATGCATCCGGGTTGAACCTGTGTGACTGCGCCTGTCTCGTCGGCAAATGAACCTGCGCCAGAGATGACGATTGCTACCGAGTCGAATTCGTGCCAATGCAACTCTTCATCGACTTCATGCGAGTCATCGAATGCAAGCGAGTGATAGCCAAGCGATTGCACGTAGTCGAGGGCTTCTTGTTCGGTGAGCGGCTCGCGTTGGGTGAATGTCATCAAAGAACTCATAATCCGACCATAACCCACGGTCGCAACAGAGCCCGACTGGTGGGCAGTAACGAGTTAGAACGAGAGCACAACGTCGGCGGCTGCGCTCATTGCTACCACTCCTGGCGGACCGCTCCACACCAAGCCGTCTGCGTCCATGAGCACTTCGGCCGCGTTGTCGGGGGTGACTCCGACAACTGCTTGAGAGCCCGTTGAACAGGCGATCTTTGCCCCCTCGATGAGGGTTTCCATCATTGTTCGGCACGTTCCCGATGGCATACCGACCCGCTCATCGAGACCGTCGATGAACTGTCCTTGCAGAAGTTGAACTGCATGCGAGGCAAAAAAGACCTCAACGCTGTTCCCCCCTGTCACCGCTTCCGCTGCGCATGCAATTGCGACTGCGCATTTGCGAGGGTCGACGTCTGGGTCTGTCGAGATCATAAAAAAGTATGTAGTCATTTATTCCTCCAATGACGTGCTCGCCATAGGCGCACGGCCGATGAGCCTTCAGGATTCATCGGGTAATGAGTCAAGTTCGTTGAGGGGAAGTTAGCAGTCGTCTACTGAGTAACAGTGATCGTTCCTTGCATGTACGAATGGGGAGAACATAAATAGGTGTACGTTCCGACGCTGTCAAAGGTCACTGAGTGGGTATCACCCTCTTGCAGCCCCCCAGAGGAGAGCGATGGCGAGCCGTTGAATGTGACGGTGTGGCCGGCCGAGTCGAGGTTCGTCCATGTGACGGTGTCGCCAACTTTAACGGTGAGCGCTGACGGGGCGAAGCTAAATCCGCTGAT
>JAPOIQ010000254.1 GCA_029978815.1 bacterium | reverse complement strand
TTCAAGAGACTCGCCGTCCAGTGATTGACGGGGAACACCCTCACGAAGACGAAGTTGGAGTTCAAGGCGTTCAAACTCCCGGGTCTCCACATCGAGGTCTTCACAGGCTGCTTCGACACTGACACCATCTCGAACTGACGAGATGTAGCGATCTGGAGTCCGAACATTCCACCACCGACGACCGTTCTCGTGAGAATGTGCCGCGCACCCGAACCCGTAGTAGTTCTGTTGCCGCCAATACAGCAAGTTGTGTCGGCACTCATGACCAGACATTGCCCAATTCGACACCTCATAGTTGGCCAGACCTGCAGCCGACAGCATCTCATCTGCCAGCACATACTTATCAGCCTGATCGTCATCATCAGGATGTCGCTCATGCTGATCAGCAAGCGGGGTTCCAGGTTCGACTGTTAACGCGTATGCAGAGATGTGTGGCGGGTTGTAGTCAAGAAGTTCAGCGAGACACGATCGCCATTCATCAACCGTTTCGCCGCTCGTTCCGTAGATGAGATCAAGGTTGAACGATCGGAGCCCAACCGAACGGATGCACTCGACCGCAGATTGCACATTCTTCACATCATGAGTTCGATCGAGCGATGTAAGTACGTGAGGAATCGTTGATTGCACACCAAGGCTGATGCGATTCACCCCTGCTGACTTCAACTCGCCGAGAAGATCGATACTCACGTCGTCAGGGTTGCACTCAACAGTGATCTCTACGCCTGCTTGGCAAGGAATCGACGCGATGACCGCGCTGAGACGGTCAGGCGACACCAAGCTCGGCGTTCCTCCCCCAACGAAAACACTTGAAGCCGGTGGCATTCCGTTCGCAGCCGAAAGTCGTATGTCCTGTTCGAGTGCGTCGAGATACTCAGCTTCGAGGTGATGGCGATCACTCCAGGTCGCAAACGCGCAGTAACCGCACCGATGCACACAGAAGGGAATGTGCACGTATACGCCAAATGGTGTCGACAATGCTCTCAACTCCGGTGCGCAGCCATCAATGTTGCGCCAACTACAGCCGCCGTTTCGACTCTCAGTATCTGCTCAGAGAGCGAAACGGACTCGGATGCGACAGCTAGTTCGCTATCGGACCACCCTCCTTCGGGCCCAACGGCAACGGCAACGTCACCCTTTCGGATACTGCGTCCACCCGGCTCGGCGATCGCCATCTCGGAGAGAACCTCATGAGTTGATATCGGCGCCAGTATCTCACAGTTCCAGACCCGACGAGATTGGCCAATGGCGGCCTCCACAACGCGCTGAAGCCGTTCGAGGTGCTTCTGCGTTCGCCGATCGTCCCACCGAACCACTGAACGGTCGGCTTCGAGCAACTGAATTCGATCAACTCCAATCTCGACCAACTTCTGAACCATCCATTCGAGTCGGTCGCCTTTTGGAATAGCGACTGCAACAATAAGTTTGTCTCGCGCTTGCGAAGCCTGAATGTCACCGGCGACCTCAACGGTTTCGCCAGTCCAATGACATTCGCGCCAGTTTCCCTTGCCGTCAGTGACAGTGACAGTTTCACCGGCACGGAGGCGCAAAACACGTTGAAGATGGTGGGAGACCTCATGACCCAGCACTGGGGCATTCAGATCACTCGTCAGCACATGTGCTGACGATCGACGAAGCCCCTCATTCATGACTGCATCGTCTCAAGAAAAGGCTGACTTAATTCTCGAGAACAGGCCACCACCTGATGAGCCAGTGATTTCACCGCGACCTTCGGCGAACTGCCTCAATAACTGTTCTTCGGCATCAGACAGCTTTGTCGGAACTTCGACATCGATGATGACGCGCAGATCGCCGCGGCCACGTCCCCTCAACCGTGGAACTCCCCGCCCTTTCAGCACGAATTGATGATGCGGTTGCGTACCCGCCGGGATGGAAAACTCCTCGTCACCATCGAGCGTCTCAAGAGTGAGTTCGGTCCCCAACGCAGCCTGCGCAATCGAAATCGGGACATGGGTCACGAGATCATTCTCATCACGCTCATATCGGTCATGAGGGGCAACTCGAATGTGAACGTAAAGATCACCGGGGGCGCCTCCCCTCGGGCCTGCAGCACCGCGTTGAGTCAACCGAAGCGTCGCACCCGAGTCAACACCAGCCGGCACGTCAACTTGGTACGTCTTCTCGACGGTGGTCCGGCCCTCACCCCGGCAGGTTGCACACGGAGTTGCAATGACTTCTCCCAGACCAGAGCAGCGAGGACAAGCTGTTGTCGTCATCATTTGCCCGAGAACGCTCTGTCGCACTCGCCGAACTTGGCCGGCTCCATTGCAGTCAGCGCAGGTCACAGGCTGCGTTCCCGCTCCTGCACCTGACCCTCCGCAGTCGTCACAACGTTGAGGAAGCCTCAGATCAACAGAAACCTCCGCACCGAATACTGCCTGCTCAAATTCAAGGTCGAGAACGACCTCCATGTCTTGACCCCGCGGAGGACCGGCCGGTCCGCCTCGACCGCCGCCGCCACCGAACGGACTCGAGCCCCCGAAAAACGCATCGAAGATGTCACCGAGACCACCACCACCGAAGATGTCTTCCGCTGATGGTCCGCCAGACCCACCAACTCCAGCCTCCCCGAACCGGTCATAGCGGGACCGCTGATCAGCATCTGACAACACCTGGTAGGCAACTGCAAGTTCTTTGAACCGCTCTTCTGCCTGAGGGTCATCGGGGTTGGCGTCTGGGTGCAGATCGCGGGCTCGCCGCCGATACGCCTTCTTGATGTCATCAGCGCTTGCCGATCGATCAACACCGAGCAACTCGTAATAATCGGCCATGCCTACGAGCCTTCTCCGAGACGATCACCCAGACGTTCGCTCACGAGACCCACTGTGGCGAGCGCCTGCGGATAGTTCATTCGAGTTGGACCAAGCACGCCAACCGAACCAACGTGCTCGCCCTCGACAACGACTGGGGCAACAACGATCGAACAGGCGGCAAGTGGCTCAACGCCGTGTTCCCCTCCTATTGCAACTGACATCCCACGGTCGAGCACATCGCGAACCAACGAAACGACAACA
>JAPOIQ010000335.1 GCA_029978815.1 bacterium | reverse complement strand
GCGTGTCTCGAATTTTCTGACGCCGGTGAATGTGTTCGTTGGCCCCCATCAGATGAGGTTCTCGATCCGGGCGATCGGCTGTTAGAGGCCGATGGTGTTGAGTTAACGAGCGTTGGTGACCTGACGAGCGCACTCGCCGGTAAGCAGCCAGGTGACATCATCACGTTGCTCGTTGAGCGACGAGGCGAAGGTGAATTCGAGGCCGATGTCGAACTCACCTCGTCACCGGACGATCCGAACCGAACGATTGTCGGTTTCTTGCCGTTTGATACTCGCCGTGTTGAACTTCCGTTCGATATCAGTATCGATACCGGTTCGATCGGGGGGCCTTCTGCAGGTCTTGCGTTCACGTTGACGGTTATCGATGGTCTCTCTGACGGCGAGTTGACCAGTGGTAAGCGGGTTGCGGTGACGGGCACGATCGACCTCGACGGTTCAGTTGGAGCTATCGGTGGTCTTACCCAGAAAGCTTCAGCGGTTGAGCAAGCTGGTGTCGAGTTACTCCTCGTTCCGACTCGGCAAGGTGATGAGCAGATTGCGGCTGCGAGAGCGGCTGCTCCAGATCTTGAGATTGTCGCCGTTGCAACACTGGATGAAGCGATCGATGTGCTGGTGGCATTCGGTGGTGAGCGACCGAACCCATCGTCGTAAAAAATTTGTTGGGGTGACAGCGTCAGCCTCGCGTGGCTGTCTACTCTCAAGACATGGACGCGTCTTCCCCCAATCCTTCGTCCCCCAATTCGATATCACAGGCCACATCTCCTTCTTCCCGAAAGGGTTTTGATCAAGAGAAGGTGAAGGCCTTTTTGGTTGCAGTCGCAGCTGAAATGCAGGGCGTGATCGATGAGAATGCGCGTCTTTCGAGTGAACTCGATGAGGCCGAGAAGCGTGCGGTGAATCTCGCCGAGATGGATGACGAACTGTTGCAGGAGCTGCTCGGTGAAGAAAAAGCCCGAACACTGGTTTCGGCCCGCGAAGAGACTCGCGTTGAGCGAGCCGAGATGCGTGCTCGTCTGCGCGAAATCGTTGAAGAGGCCGACCGTCATGTCGAACAAGCAAACCTAAAGATTGCCCGTCTTCGCGAGTCGGCTCGCTTGTGGGCTGAAGAGACCGAATTGCATCAACGTCGCCTCGCAGAACAGTTTGACCGCGCTCGAGCGTTGGCGGCCGATGTCGTTGCGGTCCTTGACCCGCAGTCGATCGCCGCCGATGTTGCATCGATTGAGCAAATGCCGACGATGGCTTCAGACGCATTGAGCGATGTGCTCGACGGTCAATCCGAAAGTGTCGGAGAATCTGCTATCTCAAGCGCTGAGTCCTCATCTGATGAGAGTGCTTCCGATGACGGCCCGTCAGCCGACGTTGTTCCGTTGTTTCCCGGACGACAGATAGAGACCGACGACGAGCTCGATGCGGTTGGTATCTCGATCCCACGACGAGACGAAGTCATCGGCAGTGAGTTGGCGGGTGTTGTGCGTTCAGTGAAGAAGGCCTTCGCTGATGAACTCGATGTGGTTCTCGCTGCACTCGATGGTGACGATGAAAAGAAGCGGCGAACGCCGCTCCCTGGCCCAGCGGCATACCGGAAGCGGCACGTGAAGTTGATGGCCCCAGCATTTACCGCTGCTGCCGAGGCAGGCGCGGCGAGTTTATGTGCAGATCTTGTTGATGGTGAAGGGGCATGTTCGGCCGCCGATGCGGTGGTTGACGAACAGCTGCTCTCATTCGTGCGTGGGCAAGTTGTGCAAGCGATCAAAGATCATGGTGATGATCAACGTGCGATCGTCAAGTCGGTGAGAGCGACATACCGGGAAGTGAAAGGGGAACGCGTCGAGTCGGCACTCTTCGCGGCAATGTCCGTTGCTTACGCAACTGCCCAACTCACGTCTGGTGCTCCAGGAACCAAGGTGAAATGGGTAGCTGGTGGTAATGACCGGCCGTGTGCCGAGTGCGAGGACAACACCCTGGCTGGCACGATTGCTCTGGGTGACAGTTTCCCAACCGGCGTTGCACATCCCCCAGGACATCTTGGATGTCAATGCGAACTCGTTCTCGTTGACGAGTAGCCTCGGAGGTGATGCGACCAGAGTCGGAAATCCCTCGCCCGCCAGCCCAACGACGCCTTAACGGCCGCGTGGCCCTCATCGTTGTCGGAGCAATCGCCTTCTTCGTTCTCATTTTTGGGCGAGGTATTGCCTC
>JAPOIQ010000324.1 GCA_029978815.1 bacterium | reverse complement strand
CCGTCCTGGAAAAGGCCGCGACGCTCTGCGTCGCGCTTGGCTCGGATGGGCTGCGCGGCGAACTCACCCTGCTGCGCGCCGCCCGCGCGCTCGCAGCCCTTGAGGCCGGCGTGCATGGCCTCCGACTCAACCCGGGCAATATTCGCCGGCCTGAGCACATCAAAGCGGTGGCATCGGAGTGTCGCGATCGCGGTGTGCCGATTCGGATTGGGGTGAACGCAGGCTCTCTCGACCCTGATCTCTACGACAAGTATGGGGGAGCGACCCCTGAAGCAATGGTCGAGTCAGCGCAGCGAGAACTCGACTATTTCGCTGAAGTCGACTTCGACCTCGTCAAGATTTCTGTCAAAGCGTCAAGTGTCCCGTTGATGGTCGAGGCATACCGTCAACTCGCTGAAGTTACTGATCATCCTTTGCATCTTGGAGTAACCGAGGCGGGACCGCCGCCTGCAGGTTTGGTGAAGGCGACGGCCGGCATCTCAACCCTTCTTCTTGAAGGCATTGGTGACACCATCAGATATTCGCTGACTGCTGACCCTGTTGAAGAGGCCCGCGCCGGACGCCAACTCCTTGAGGCATTAGGCCTTCGGGAGCGAAAAAATGTCGACCTCATCGCGTGCCCGTCATGTGGTCGTGCCGAGGTAGATGTGATTGACGTAGCGCAGAAGGCAATGGAGGCCTTTGGCGAGCGCCAGCTGCCGCTTCAAGTGGCCGTCATGGGTTGTGTGGTGAACGGCCCGGGGGAGGCACGTGAGGCAGATATCGGAATCGCTGCAGGCAACAAGCGTGGTCACCTCTTTGTGAAGGGACGCAATGTCGCAGTTGTGCCCGAAGACGAGATGGTCGATGCGCTGGTTGAGTGGGCGGAGTTCATCAATGAGCACGGCACCGAAGCTGCGATTGAGCGGGCCGATACCGAACGCGCTGAGCGCGAAGCCGCAAAAGATCGTTCAATGCTGCTCAACGAGCAAGGTGACGACGCGAACAATACGACGGAACGAATTGTTGAGATCGGTCGTCGACTGTCTGGTGACAGTTCAACGTAGCTAGTTCCGTAATTCAGCGATTGCGGCTGCAGTGGCGAGCACTCTGCGGGCGTTATCAACGTGCAGGTTCTCGATCATTCGGCCGTCGACCGTGATGACTCCTCGGCCTTCGCTTACCGCCTCATCGAAAGCGGCAATCACTCGCTGCGAATAGTCGATATCGGCTTCTGATGGGGCCCAGACGTTGTTTGCCGGCTCGACCTGTGTCGGGTGAATGAGAGTTTTTCCGTCGAATCCAAAAGCCCGACCCTGCGCCGCTTCGGCAAGGAAACCATCGGCGTTTTTCACATCGTTGTAGACACCATCGAGAATGACTTTGTCGGCCTCACGAGCACCGAGAAGGGCCATCGCGAGATGCGGGAGAAGTGGAGCGCGGTCAGCTTGCTGTTCGGCGCGGAGTTCTTTCACAAGATCATTTGTTCCCATCACGAGGACGTTGACCCGAGGGTGTGCCGCAATTGACCGGATATCGAAAATCGCTGTCGGCGTTTCAACCATCGCCCAGATCGTCATTTCATCTGGTGCGCCCGCAGCGCGCAGTTTGGCGTCGACTTCATCGAGATGATCGGCTGAGGTCACTTTCGGAATGACAACGGCCGCAGCTCCTGAGATTGCCGCAGCAGCAAGATCGTCTGCACCCCACGGAGTATCAAGACCGTTACAGCGAATGGTGAGCTCGCGGTTTCCGTATTCACCCGATGACGCGGCAGCGACCGCATTTGCTCGAGCGGCCTCTTTGGCGTCAGGAGCTACTGCATCTTCGAGGTCAAAGATGATCGCATCAGCTGGAATGCTCTTCGCTTTTTCGAGTGCCCGCTCATTTGCCGCGGGCATGTAAAGAACCGATCGGCGTGGTCGTAGTGAAGACATGTCACGCTCCCATCGCATATAGCGCAGCGAGCTCAGGGTCGCTTTCCGCGAGTTGCTCGGCAAGTCGCACGACGACCTGGCATTGCTTCACCGATGCGTCATCTTCCATCTTGCCGTCGAGCATGATCGCTCCAGTCCCGTCACCCATCGCTTCGATAACTCGGCGGGCATGAGCCACCTGTTCCGCGGATGGCGAGAACACTTCTTTGGCGACGGCGATCTGGTCGGGGTGGAGACTCCATGCACCAACGCACCCAAGCAGGTAAGCATTACGGAACTGGTCAGCGCACGCCGTCGTATCTCGGATGTCGCCAAATGGGCCGTAGTACGGGAGGATTCCCGCCATCACACAAGCATCCACCATTAGAGCAATCGTGTAATGCCAGAGGTCCT
>JAPOIQ010000256.1 GCA_029978815.1 bacterium | reverse complement strand
GTCATCGATCTTGTTTGGGTCGAGCATGATTGCTTTTGTCTCATCGTCGATGTCCATATTTGCAACTTGCGTTCCCCAATGTTCGTGGAATCTTGCCGGGGGTCGATAGTCAGCGATGCGCTGTACGACTGCTGCTGCGCGAACGAGAGCGTTGTCACTACGGAATGGGGTCGAGCCATGGCCAGGTGTGCCGTGCACTCGAACGCGGCGCCAGGCGACACCTTTCTCCCCAACATTCATCGACACCGATGGTGAGTTTGGTGAACCTCCGTGTAGCCCTCCGTTCTCTGTGAGTACATAGTCGGCACGGATGGCATCGGGGTGATTGTCGGCCATCCACTGTGCCCCGTATGCAGATCCTGACTCTTCATCAGCGACGCCAAAGTAAATGAGGTCACCGCGTGGCCGGAACCCGGTCGTTGCGAGATGCCGAAATGCAACCGCCATTGACGATGTGAGGTTCAACATGTCGACTGCACCGCGACCCCAGACCTCTCCGTCGATGAGTTCGCCTCCGAATGGGTCTCGACTCCATCCATCTGGGTTCACCGGCACGACATCGGTGTGTCCCATGAGGCACAGACTCGGTGCGTTTGGGTCGCTTCCTTCAATGCGAGCCACCATCGATCGGCGCCCCGGGGCAGCGTAATACACCTCGACGTCGATACCTGCCCCTTCAATGAAATTCACCAGTGTGTCGGCGTTGCGTTCTTCGTGTCCTGATTCGGCGGTGCCGTCATTCACGCACTGGTTCCGAATCATTGTTTGCAACAACTCGACCGTTTCGTTTGTCAACTGTTCCATGTTGTCCCCTTTGCAGAGAACGTAATAGACCTGTGCCGCCTCGTTGGCCACGGCGGCGTGCATGGGATACTGATTTCGTGGATTTCCGGCCAAACGAAGATCATGAAGCCATCATTGAAGGCGTTGACCGTGTGTGCGCCGACTTCGACGACGAGTACTGGACGACCTGCGATTCAGAGCACAAGTTCCCGTGGGAGTTCTATGAGGCGATGGCCGCTGGCGGCTGGGTTGGCATCTGTGTGCCTGAAGAGTTTGGCGGCGGCGGCTGTGGCATCACCGAGGGAGCTCTTGTATTGAACCGGGTTGCAGCGTCGGGTGCGGGCATGAACGGTTCGACCGCTCTCCACCTCACGATGTTCGGCCTCAACCCGGTGGTGAAGTTTGGGAATGACCAACTCAAGTCGACGTACCTTCCTCGGGCTGCGACAGGTGATCTTCATGTGGCCTTCGGTGTCACTGAACCTGATGCAGGCACCGATACGAGTCGCATTTCGACTCGAGCAGCAGATGACGGCATGGGCGGCTTTGTTGTGTCGGGTCGAAAAATTTGGACCTCGAAGGCTCTTGAGAGCGAGGTTGTGCTGCTGCTCGCTCGCACCGACGACGTTCCTGATGGCGCAACAGGGTCTGCTCGTTTCGGTGGCCTCAGCTTGTTCCTTGCTGAACTCAACCCGAAGTATGTCGATATTCGACCGATCCCGAAGGTCGGGCGTAATGCCGTGGCCTCGTGTGAGGTCGCCTATGACGAGCTTCCCGTCGAGGGTTGGCGGCTCGTCGGCGAACGTGGCCGAGGCTTCCAACAGATTCTTCACGGTCTGAACCCAGAACGAATTCTGCTCGCAGCGATGTCATGCGGCATCGGAGAAGTTGCGTTGAAACGTGCGATTGCATACGCAGGAGAGCGAGTCGTGTTTGATCGGCCAATCGGTGCGAATCAGGCAATCTCGCATCCGCTAGCTGATGCCCACATTCACCTTCGATCGGCGTATCTCACGATGATGGAAGCTGCCTGGCGCTACGACAACGGTATGGAATGTGGAGAACAGGCGAACTCCGCGAAATACCTTGCGGCCGACGCGGCCTTTACTGCTGCCGATCGGGCAGTACAAACCCATGGTGGCCTTGGGTATGCAACCGAATATCAGGTCGAACGATTCTGGCGTGAGGCCCGCTTGCAACGTCTTGCTCCAGTGAGCCAAGAAATGTCACTGAACTTTATTGCTCAGACCGTGCTTGGTTTGCCCCGCAGTTACTGATCCGCTCAGGAGAAGATGACGGTGCGATCTCCAATGAGGAGAACGCGATCTTCTGCCCACATGCGAACAGCGCGAGCAAGCACGAGACGTTCGGTGTCTTGACCAAGTTCGACAATGTCAGCGGCGGTGTGGCTGTGGTTCACCCGAGCAACGTCTTGTTCGATGATCGGTCCTTCATCGAGTTGAGCGGTTACGAAGTGAGCAGTCGCACCAACCAATTTCACGCCACGGGCATGCGCCTGGTGATACGGCTTTGCTCCTTTGAAACCTGGCAGCAATGAGTGGTGGATATTGATCGCTCGTCCATCGAGTTGCTGGCAGAGGTCATCAGAAAGAATCTGCATGTAGCGAGCAAGCACGACGAGGTCGACGTTGTGGCTGTCAACAATCGACATGATGGCCGCCTCTTGCTCAGCTTTGGTTTCAGTGGTCACCGGTAGGTGATGAAATGGAATGCCGTAACGCTCGGCGATCTCGGCGAGATCAGGGTGGTTTGACACGATTGCCGGAATGTCGATGTGAAGTAGCCCATTGCGCCAGCGATACAGCAAGTCGACGAGGCAGTGGTCGAACTTCGACACCATGATGAGCACACGTGGTCGTTCTTCAACGCGACGGACACGGAGTCGAAGCGGTTGAGCATGTCCAGCGGAAGCGAGTTGTGCTTGAACTGCTGCTGCCACTTCTGCAGGATCTTCGGTTGGGGTGGCAACTACGGTTCGCAGACAGAACAGGTTTGATCCGGGGTCACCGAATTGGGCGTTCTCGGTGATGTTTCCGCCGACATCGAGCAGCCCAGCAGATACCGCGTGCACGATGCCAGGTTCATCGGGGGTGATGAGCGTGAGAATGTGACTGGTGGACATGACCTCTTGAGTCTGCGCCGTTGTCAGGCCAATCACAAACAGCACAGGTGACTCCCGCCTTGATCGCCGT
>JAPOIQ010000066.1 GCA_029978815.1 bacterium | reverse complement strand
TGGGTGACCCAGAGGTCATTGCTGATATCGACAAGGTTGCAGTTCCGTTTCATGTCAATGCGGCAGCTCAGGCTGCGGCAATTGCGGCTATCGACCATATTGATGAGATCGAGGCGCGTTGTGCAGCCATCGTGAGTGAACGTGGTCGGGTCGAAGCCCGATTGACCGAAATGGGCTGGTGGATGCCAGTTCACCAAGCCAACTTTGTGTACTTGTCGACCGGCTCTGACACGATGAGGTACGCAACTGAACTTGAGAAGCGTGGCGTCGTTGTCCGCCCATTCGATGGGGAGGGTCTACGAGTGACGATTGGGAGTCCGGTCGAGAACGACCGTTTCCTCTCTGCAATTTCAGAGTTGGGGGTGACGAAATGAAGATTCGTGAATATCTCTTTCCGCCGGATCCTCGAGGATGGGGTGTCGACCCTGATTATCGGTTTACGCTCGCGAACGAGCGCACATTCCTTTCGTGGATCCGGACCTCACTCGCACTCGTTGCTGGCGGGCTTGGATCGATTGTGGTGCTGCAAGACGTCCAAGGTGTTGAAGTCATCGGAATCATGGTGCTGGCCCTCGCGTTTGTTACCGCATCGACAGCATTTCGTCGATGGTCGTTGAATGAACGTGCGATGCGACTTGAACAGCCTTTACCGGCATCGAATCTTCCTCTGGTGACCGCAATTGGCGTTGCTCTCATTGGAGTGGCGGCCGTCATTTTGTTGGTGATTGATTCTCGATGAAGGAACATCGAGGTCGTCGGCATCAACGTCCGCTGAACTCTTTCGATCCGCCGTTACCGCACGAACGAACCTCCCTTGCTTGGGAACGCACCGGGCTTGCGACGATCATTGCTGGCGGCCTACTGGCGCGAACTGCAGCAACGAATGCACATTACCTTCTCGGGGTCTTCGGCGTTCTGTGGGTTGCGGTAGGTGGAATAGTGATTTTCTGGGCCGAGTTCCGCTACGACGCTCTTCACGGGCCACTCCGAGCGGGTGAGAATCCGGTTCATCCCACGATGGTTCGATTCGTTGGTGTTGCGACTGTTTCTTTTATTGGTTTTGCACTTGCGCTCATCGTCTACCTTTTACTTATTGACGCGCCTCTGGGAGGCGGTTGAGCAACAGGGGGAACTATGGGGGCAGTGATTACAGGTTGGGGGAAATGTCGCCCGCCTCTGTCGTTAACGAATGCTGATCTTGCAACTCTCGTCGACACCGATGACGAGTGGATTAGTGAACGCACCGGAATCTCCGAGCGTGGCATCTGCCATGTCGAGACGACTGACATGGCAGAGGTCGCAGCACATCACGCTCTTGCTGCTGCTGGTCTGTCAGCGACTGATCTTGACCTCATCGTCATGGCGACGGTCACTCCGGAAATCAGTTGTCCGAGTAATGCGTGTGTCCTTCAAGAACGTCTCGGAGCGGTCAATGCGGGAGCGTTCGATCTCAATGCGGCCTGCTCTGGCTTCGTCTACGGGTTTGCATCCGCGACTTCGATGGTTGCATCGGGGGTTGCTCGGCGAATTCTGCTTGTCGGTGTTGAGAAACTTCATTTCGTTCTCGACTATCGAGACCGGAACACGTGCGTGATCTTCGGTGACGGAGCCGGGGCCGTGATCATTGAGCATTCGGATGAACCCGATGTCGGTGTTCTGGGAGTTGATCTTGGTGCGGACGGTCCGGCGGGTTCAACGATGGTCATTCCAACACTTGGAACCCGTGGAGAGTTGTCAACATTTCGTGATCCGTCGATGCATCGGCTTCATTTTGAGGGGCAAGCGGTATACAAAATCGCAGTGAAGGGAATGACCGACTCGGTGACCCGAGCGTTGGGTCGGGCGTCACTCACGGCAGATGACATTGACCTCGTCGTTCCTCATCAGGCGAATCTCCGAATTATTAAGGCTGCGACTTCAAGGCTCGGCGTGCCTGAATCAAAGGTGATGGTGAACATCGAAACCCATGGAAATACCTCGGCAGCGTCGATCCCGATGGCCTTATGTGATGCCCTCGACCAGGGACGTGTTGCTCCGAATGACACCATTGCGATCACTGCGTTCGGAGGGGGTGTGACCTGGGGTTCAGTAATCTTTCGTTGGGGTGATCGTGTTGCTCGGCTGCAAACCAGCGATGCAACTCTTCCTGCGCCGACCGGGGACGTGTTCGATGTACTCGCAGCAAACCGGGAGTTCTACTCCTCGTATCACGAAGAGAACTCAGATTCTTCAGACGTTTGACAACTCTGCGAGTGCGGCTGATCGCTGGCTGCGGAACATCTCGACCCGTTGCTCTTTGAGTTCTTCGTAGCCGCGGATGACGTCAGGGAGTGCTGCGAGTTCGACGAGACGGTCATAGTTTGCAGTCGAGATCGAAGCCGAGATTGCGTCGACGAGTTCGAGGTACTCACCCGGTAGCGAGCGTTCGATCCTTCGAACTTTTGCGTAACCAAAGATGTCAAATGGAGTTCCACGTAGCACTCGGGCGCGTCTCAAGAGCCTGAACATCGGAATCCAAGCGGGGCCGAAACGAATCTTTCGTTTAACACCCATCGACGCAAGGATCGGTGGATGGAGTAGGCGGTAGCGGACGCCCTTGCCGCCAGCAATTGAGGCGGAGGCTTCGGCCCCATCGCCGGTGGTGATGAGTCGAGCAACCTCGTATTCATCTTTGTATGTCATCAACTGATGGAGGTGGGTGGCGACGGTGGTCGTCAACTCACGTGTTGAACTCGTATCGAGACCCCTGATGTCATTCACCTTCGCGAGGAATTCATCTGATCGCCTTGATCCACTATGAGCTTTGACGTCCCCGGCAAGTCGATTGATAAGTACGTCCGGTGTCTCAACTTCATATGAGGGTTGTGTTGCAACGTCAACTGGCAACAGGCCGGCTGCGAACAATCGGCCGAGGCGAAGGGCGGTCAGGTTGGCTTCGACGGCGGCGCCGTTCACCCGAATCGCTTCACTGAGGCTCGTCAGTGAGATTGGAAGCGCACCGATTTGAATCGCCATTCCGACCACGAAGACATTTGCGGTTGTCGAATCTCCGAGGAAGTGCGTGGTGATCTTTGTTGCGTCTGCCCACAACTGTTCTGAGCCGTTCGCAACATCTTTGATGGTCTCTTCGATGTGGTGCGAGCTCGGGAGGTGCAACTCTGGGTGAGCGATCATTGACGCTGTCGGGGTCTCCGCTGAGGATCCAACGACGGTGGTGGTCGGTGAGATCACGGTGAGCCCGTTGGCGCCAGCTGCAACAAGGTTGTCGAGGGCAATCAGAACGTCGGCATCACCTTGCCCGAGTCTGCTTGCCTGTACGGCGCCATCTTTGGAGAGTCGGATATCACTGACGACTGGCCCCGCTTTTTGGCTGAGGCCGATCTGGTCGATTCCCTGGACATTCCATCCGTCGAGCATTGCGGCGGTGCCGATGACTTGGGCGACGGTGACGACTCCGGTGCCACCGACTCCCGTGAGTCGAATCGCAAGTTCATCTCGGTCATCAAATGAGGTCGGTTCTGGTGGTTCAGTCGACGGCACTGATGCTGAACGTGCAGTTGTTGATTGCGGAGTGCGGTCAAACATGCGTGACGCGAGACGGGCAAAGAAACTCGGCTCGGTATCGACGGCGATGAACGATGGGCAGTCGCCGTCAACGCAGGACTGGTCGAGATTGCAGGAGTTCTGATCAATTCGGGTTTTCCGTCCCCATGGCGTGTCAAATGATTGCACTGAGAGACAATTGCTTGTCCTGCCGCAGTCTCCGCATCCTTCACAGATCCGATGGTCGATGACAATTCGATCAGTTGGGGTGAGCGCTCTTCCTCGTTTGCGGTCGCGTCGCAGTTCCGCGGCGCAGGGCTGATCATGAATCAGCACGGTCACGCCGGGGGTCGCGGCGAGAGTCTCTTGAGCTTCGATAAGTCGGGATCGATGCCAGACATCGACCTCGGCCGGCCAGTCGTTGTGTCGCTCGGTGTCATCGGTTGTGACGATGACTCGGGTGACACCCTGTCGAAGCAGATTGGCGGCGACGGCGGCTGGTGAAAGTTGACCAGACGGTGTCTGTCCGCCGGTCATCGAAACCGCTCCGTTGTACAGCAACTTGAATGTCATGTGGCTACCCGCTGCTACGGCAGAGGTGACAGCAAGTTGCCCACTGTGAAAATACGTGCCATCCCCGATGTTTTGGATCATGTGGTCGGTGGATACGAAGTGTTCCATTCCGATCCAGAGCGAACCTTCGTTACCCATTGCGGTGACGCCGACGATGTCGCCACTTCGACCGGGTTCGCCGAGCATGACCATGGTGTGACAGCCGATTCCTGCCCCGACAACCGAACCTTCGGGAACCACTGTTGATGAATTATGCGGGCAACCCGAACAGAAGAACGGGCTTCGTTCAACGGTGAGTTCGATATGGCGGATTTGTTGGGGTGGGGCTGGTGCGAGACGGTCGCCGAGTCGGTCGGCGAGCTGTTTACGAAGAGCGTTCGTGATGGTTCCGGTGTCGATCGTTCCGTGATGAGCGACGATGGGAGCACCGTGATGAACTGACTTGCCAACAATCCGAGGCGCATTTGCGCGTCCGGAGAGGATGTCGCGAACTGCGGTCTCGACAATGGGTTGCTTCTCTTCGATGACGATGAGCTCTTCAACCCCAGACGAAAAATCAAGGATGGTTGAGGTATCGATGGGATACGTCACCGCCATCTCGAGAATCTTGATTCCATTCGCAGCGATGTCATCGTTGGATTTCATTCCAAGGCGCTTCATTGCTTCATGGACCTGGCGATGGGTATTGCCCGACGCGATAATGCCAACGGTTGCGCGGTCGTTGCCTGCGGTGATGCGGTTGAGATTGTTGAGACGGATGTAGTCGAGCGCAATCGGCAGCCGCACCTCGATGAGCTCGCGTTCTAGTTCAAGGTTGAACGGTGAAATCACCCGACCTGTTGGTGCAAGCAGGTTGGCTGGGCGATCCGGCAGGATCGGGTGATGTTCGAATGCGTTGAGGTCAACCGATGCTGTGCCGTCGGCAACATCGGCCACAACCCGTACTGATGTCCAGAGCCCTGCCGCGCGGCTCATTGAGATTGCGTGGCGTCCGAGTTCGAGTAGCGCAGCTGGGTCGCCGGGCACGAAAACAGGAATTCGCAATGCCGCCAAAATGTCCGTTGAGTTGGAGGGAACGGTTGAACTCTTTGCACCCGGATCGTCTCCGACAAGCGCAACAACTCCACCAAGGGCGCCTGTTCCGGCAAGCACTGCGTGACGGATTGCATCACTTGCTCGCTCGAGTCCTGGTGCCTTGCCGTACCACACGCCGACGACACCGTCATGAAGTGAATCCGATCGTGTTGTCACGAGTTGTGAACCCATGACTGCGGTTGCGGCGTGCTCTTCGTTGATCGCCGGGACATGTCGAACCGGAAGATCCTCTGTGATCGACGTTGCGCGGTCAACTTCATCGCCGTACCCGCCAAGTGGTGATCCGGGATATCCGCTGACGAAGGCCGCGGGGTTGTGGCCATTGCGTCGATCAGCCATGAGTTGCTCAAGCGGTAATCGCGCAAGCGCTTGAACCCCTGAGAGGAACGAAGTGGTTTGTTCCTTCGTATACCTGTCGCTCAGTGCGTATTCGTCAATCGTCATTGCTTGATGCCCCCATTTGCCGACGAGTGTTTCTACAGACTAGTTCTCTATCAAAGAGCCCGCAGTCAGCGGAGGAATGAGACGATGATGTCGCCTGTGAGGCTGAGGCACGAGGCGATCACGAGTACCAGAACTGCTCGATCGAAGGATGCACCTGAAAGGCGACGTCGTAGCGGGGGGCCAAATGGGACAGTCCCGAGCACGACGACTGAGATGAGTAAAGAGACGAGGAGCCTTCCCTCTAAATGTCCTTTCACGCCGAGCGTGACGGTCTGGACAATTCCGATGAGACCGAATGCAGTTGCAATCGAGAACACAAAGGCGTCTCGGGGGAGCCGGAGCGCTTGGTGCCACGCAGCCACCACGGGGCCAGACACCCCTGATCCGCCTTGGAACACGCCCGCAATCAGCCCAGCGATTGGTGAATAGACCCGCTCTTTGTCGCGAGACACTTCATGGTCTGGGTTTCGAAACCGTTGGTAGAGCCACGTGATGATCGTTGCATTGAGAGCGATAAGCGTGACCTGTTCAGGCACCGCTCCAAGTGACAGCGTTCCGATAACAACGCCAACTCCGCCGGCAAGGCAAAACGACAGCAGGCCACGTGTCTCGTTTCGTGAATGCCAGTTTGTCGAGATGATTCCTGCATTTTGGACGATCGCCGGAATCGCAAGTACAGCGATTCCAGTCTCTGGTGATACGAACAGCGAGATGATCGGGAGCGCGATCAACGGCAATCCCATTCCTGTGACACTCTTGACGAGAGCACCTAGACCGACGGCGACTCCAACGACGAGAAGGTCGACAGTCGACATCAGGGGCGAGCTTCTGACATGAACGAAGTTCGTATTGTCTCGACGTTGGCGATGCGGTCAATGATTGAGAAGGAACGAGTCAAAAGATCGATTG
>JAPOIQ010000203.1 GCA_029978815.1 bacterium | reverse complement strand
TCTCCTGGCTGCAACAGACGAACGACCTCGATTACCTGAGCATCGACATCACGCTGTTCCGGCATTTGCTACGGCAATTCGTTAGGAGATCCGCGGGGTCACAGTCACCGCTTCACGACGACCAAACCGTCGAGTGGTCACAACGGTCACCGCTGTTCCAACAGCGATCTCGCGGGACCCGTCGGCGATCGCAAGGCAATGAAACGGCAACGAAGTAACTCCAAGGTCAACTGTGCCCAGCCCGACCGCTGGGTCAAACGCGGAAACAATGCCCTCAGAGTGAGTGGTCACGGCACGATTTTAGAGATCGGAATCTCAACAAGGTCGGTTGCTCCCGCCTCTGACAACGCCGGAATCAGCAGGTTGATGTCGCTCTTTGGGACGACTGTTTCAATCGCAAAGTCGCCATTTGCGAGTTGGTTCACCGTCGGACTTTTCGCCGCCGGCAAAATCTCGAGGACACTGTCACGAAGTTCACCAGTGACGTTGATCTTTAACAGCACCTTTCCGCGAGCGTCGAGTGCGCCATTCAGAAGAATCATGATCTGATCCATTGCCCGCCGAAGTTCCGGGTTTGCGTATGAGACCGGATTTGCAATGACCTCCGTATAGCTCGTGAGCATCGTGTCAATGACTCGCAAGCCGGCCGCTTTGAGTGCCCGACCGGTCTCGGTAATGTCGACAACACAGTCTGCGATATCTGGGACCTTTGCCTCACTCGCCCCATACGACAGGCGAACGTCAGCGTTCACGCCTCGCTCGGCGAAGAAGCGCTTCGTCATCTCGGGGTATTCAGATGTCACACGAACCCCATCAGGGAGGTCAGCAACACTCTGATACGAGGAATCCCCGGCTACCGCTACGACGACCCGCACGGGATTCGAGGTTGCTTTTGAGTACTTGAGTTCACCCAAACTTTCAACGGCACTCGAGGTCTCTTCCACCCAGTCTCGGCCAGTGATTCCAATGTCGAACAAGCCCTCTGCGACATACACAGGGATTTCCTGTGGGCGAAGAATTCGCACCTCGGCCACTCGAGGATCGTCAATCGTTGCTCGATAGTCGACACTCGATGAGCGAACAACCTGAAGATCTGCGGCTTCGAGGAGTTCAAATGTCGCCTTTTCAAGCGAACCTTTGGGGAGTACTACACGCAACACGTACAGCAGGCTAACGCCCAGACAGTGCCTCAGTGCTCTGTCGGTTCGTTCGCAAGCAGCGCAATAGCGTGAGGCAAGACGTCAATCACCGCATCAAGTTGCTCAATAGCCCCTTTCGGTGATCCGGGAAGGTTGCAGATGATCGTCTCACCCACGATTCCGCACAGACCGCGAGGCAATCGCCCGAACGGGCTGATTGCTCGCATCGCTTCCGCAAATCCGGGGGCAACTCGTTCGACGACATCAGATGTCCCCTCAGGGGTTTGATCACGCGGAGCGAAGCCGGTACCGCCCGTCGTTGCAATCAAGCCGACAAAACCTGCGCTCATTTCGCGAAGAGCAGCCGCAACCGGCTCTCGACCGTCCTCGGTCACTCGACGCTCCACTACCTCGAACCCAGCTTCGGTCAGACGATTGGCCACGCCAACACCACCGGTGTCCTCACGCGCCCCGTGAAACACACCATCACTTACGGTCAGCACTTTTGCTTGGGGACGTGTCATGCCGATCGACGGTATCTCATCAACACCATTCCGTCGGTGTCTGCTTCATGTGGCAGCACACGCCAACCATCACCAAATGGTTCCCAGTTCCCTTCGGGCTCGACAGGATCAACTTCCCAACCGTCCGGGATGGAGTGATCGATCGACTCGCTCGCATTGATCGTGCACACGCTGTACACAAAACGCCCCCCTGGTTTCACCAGCGACGCGGCCGAATGAATGAGCGACTGCTGAAGGGCCGACAAGACCTCAATGTCGTATGGCTGAACTCGCCATCGTGAATCTGGGCGACGACGCAACGCTCCAAGGCCCGAACACGGTGCATCAAGTAGCACCGCATCGAAACTGTTGTCAGCAAATGGCGGGAGCGTGCCATCGGCTGCGAGCACCGACAGTCGGCTGCCGGAGAGCCCAAGGCGGTCTGCGTTCTCCGCAATCAGACCGGCGCGCTGCGGACGCAAATCGGCAGCGATCACCGAGGCGCCATCACTTGCAAGCGCTGTTGCCTTTCCACCAGGCGCAGCACAAAGGTCAAGTATCCGCTCACCCGGTTGGGCGTTCACTGCTGCTGCAACCCACGTCGATGCTCGGTCTTGGACATAACCATCATCTCGCACCACGGGTGCGGGCGGAACATTCATTCGAGCAAGAGACGCAATTGCGTTGTCTACACCAACCTCATTGACGTAGAGATCGTAAATCCAGTCGGGAACGCTCAGTTGAGAGGCATGCGATGGCCAACTCAGTTCTGCGGGCGGAGGGCCTTCGACGGTACGACGCAAGATTGCGTTCACGAATCCGCGTACCCGCCGCGGAGCAAGCGACACCGTCTCATGAACAGCCGCATGAGCAGGAACTCCTCCCCAACCCCATTGGTACGCACCTAGGCGAAGGATTCTTCGTGTCGCAGCATCAGGAGGTGACGAAATGTGGCGATCAACCAGCGCATCGCAGGCACGACGAAGTCGCGTTGTTCCGTACACAAGATCGGTCACCATCGCGCGGTCACTTCGTGAGAGCGAACTTCGGTCAAGCATTGACGGCACAACAATGTTGGCGAATGCACCCTCCTCCTCAATTCGCCTCAGGAGGGTGAGCGCTAAACGACGCGGGTCATCGCTCACTGAAACCACTCACCATGTTCTGGGCGCGCCCCACGAACCCAATCGTCAAAACTCATCTGAGGCTTACCCGGCGGTTGAACCACAATAGGAACGATCCTTCCTTCGGATTCTCGGGCATCGTGAATGCGGAAACGCTCGCCACGCCACGTCGTCCAAGCACCACCAATTCTGATGGTACGAAGAATCGCTTCGTTCGATTGCGTCCAGTCAACGTGGCGATCCTCCGTGGTGATTTTTGCGGCATAGGTCGCTTCCCCCACCTGCGGAGTTGGATCGCCAAGACCATTTTCAAGGCACACCAGCAACAACTCAGTGCCAACCTTTCCCAGGTCGGCGGTTAGCGAAGACGCAGTGGTCTCGTCAGTGATGGGTAACGATGCTGAGGCGTAGACCCCGCCGGCGTCCAAGGCTTCGACAACCTCCATGACACACACGCCAGTTTCAGTATCCCCCGAAAGAATCGCACGCTCCACCGGAGCCGCACCGCGCCAGCGCGGCAAAAGCGAGAAATGGAGGTTGACCATTGGAACCACGCTCAGCACATGAGGCCGAATAATTTCACCGTATGCAACCACGACACCTAGCGACGCGCCACAGGTCGCCGCATCGTTTGTGTAATGACTCACCGGGAGGCCGAGCTCGGCAGCTGCTGCTCCAACCGGAGTAGGCGATGTTGCTCCCCCACGTCCTCGGCGACGATCTGGTCCGGTAATGACCAACTTGATGTCATGCCCATCTGCTTCGAGGGCTCTCAACACATCAGCAGACACCTGAGGACTGCCGAGAAAGACGAGCGGTGAACGGGTGCTCAACGCAGTGGGAGTCGACGGAAGCCTCGACGCTCGGAGTCTGGAGCACTTATCCGGCGGTATTCAGCAAGTGCCTCTGTGCGCTGCTCAGACGTCATTCGTTCAAACATCAGCACACCATGAAGGTGATCGAGTTCGTGCTGAT
>JAPOIQ010000005.1 GCA_029978815.1 bacterium | reverse complement strand
GCCAATTCGTATAGGCCAACGGCATGGTTCGTGATGACAGTTTCGACTGGTGCTTCCGCTACTCGTGCTCGCGCTTGTTGTAGTTCTCGGTCGAGTTCGGCAAATTGCGCGTCATCGGGGTCGGTGCTGTAGTCGTCGGATTCTTCACTCACTCCCGCTAGCGTAGTGAACCGGTCGGCCGAGTGCCGACTGAAATTACAACCGATCGAAGTGGGGAACGCCCCCACCCAGCCACGTTAGGAGTGCGTCTGGGTCATGACGGAAGGCGCAAGTCTTCGGCGCGTGGCTTCGTGCTATTTACCCGGGAGGCCACAGCCCTTGCTCAGGAGAGAAACGTCATAGCAGCGCCACGCAGCGATCAACACCGCATCAACGATCGGATCCGAGCCCGTGAGGTTCGCCTCATCGGCCCCGAGGGAGATCAGCTTGGTATCAAGCCGGTTCCCGAAGCACTCCGTCTTGCGAGAAGTTTTGACCTCGATCTCGTCGAAGTTGCCCCCAATGCCTCACCTCCAGTTTGCCGGGTGATGGACTATGGCAAGTTCAGGTACGAGGAAGCCCAAAAGGCAAAAGAGTCACGTCGCAAGAGTGTGCAGATCTCGGTGAAAGAAGTGAAGTTCCGTCCCAAAATCGGAAAAGGTGACTTCAACACCAAGGTTCGCCACCTCGTCGGGTTCCTCGAAGATGGACACAAAGTCAAGGTGACCTTGCAATTCAGAGGACGAGAAATGGCTCACCCAGAACTAGGAGCAAAGGTTCTTGACGAGGTGCTTGAGGCGGCAGGCCCACTCGCACGAGTCGACAACCAGGCCCGACTCGAAGGCCGGTCGATGTCGATGGTGCTGTCCCCGGATAAAAAAGCAGCAGAAGCTGCGAAGAAGGCAGAGGCCGCTCTCGCAGCCGAACGCCAAGAGAACGAGAACGAGTTACTAGGAGGCGAAGATGCCGAAAATGAAAACCAGTAAGACAGCCGCAAAGCGGTTTAAGAAGACGGGAACCGGAAAGCTTCGTCGTCAGCAGGCAATGCGTCAGCACCTGTTTGAAAAGAAGCCATCAACTCGTACCCGTCGTCTCGACGGTGATGTTGATGTTCATTCGACCGATGAGAAGAACATCAAGCGCTTGCTCGCCGAGCGTTAAGTAATAACCGGTTGTTGTAAGAAGTAAACGAGGAGAAATCTCATGGCACGTGTAAAGCGTGGAGTGGCAGCGAAGAAGCGTCACAAGAAGGTGTTGAAGCAGGCCCGCGGGTACTACGGCAATAAGAGCCGTTCGTTCCGTGCGGCAAACGAGCAAGTCATGCGAAGCGGCCAGTACGCATTCCGTGACCGCCGTGCAAAGAAGGGCGAGTTCCGCCGTCTCTGGATCCAGCGTATTAACGCTGCATGCCGTCAAAATGACATGTCGTATAGCCGTTTTATTGCAGGCTTGAACGCCGCCGGCATCGAAGTTGACCGCAAGATCCTTGCTGATCTCGCCGTCACCGATGCAGCAGCATTCACCGCTCTCGTTGAGCAGGCAAAAGCTGCTCTGTAGAGCAAAAGATCGGATTCGGTTCAGTGCTCTCGAGTTCTGAGCCACTCTCTCCTCGAAACTCTCGGGTGAAGTACCTCCGCGAATTAGCGCGGACGCGTGCCACCCGAGAGTCTGATGGGGTGCTGCTCGTAGAAGGTGCAATTCTCATTCAAGAGGCACTTTCGGCTGGGTGGGAAGTCCTCGAAGAATTTGTCGGGCCGGGTGGACGGCAGGTGTCTTCCGCCGCATGTTCGCTTCTTAGCGACGCCGCACTCGAGCGCATCGCGACGACGTCGGAACCTCAACCAAACCTCGCAATGGTCGAGCAACGGGCGTCTCATCTCCCGGAAACCGCGAAGTTGGTGATGGTGCTTGATCGTCTCGGCGACCCTGGCAATGTCGGAACATTGATTCGTTCGGCCGAAGCAGCGGGGATTGATGCTGTCGTGTGTACCCCCGGAACTGCTGACGCGTTTTCCCCGAAGACAATCCGGGCTTCGGCAGGAGCGGTGTTTCACACCAGTGTGACGACGGCGAGCCTTGATGATCTTGCGGCCGCAGGATTCGCGCTGGTGGGGACATCATCGCATCGGGGGGTTCCGTATCGCTCGTTTGACTGGAAGCGGAAGATTGCGTTCGTGCTTGGAAACGAGGCTCACGGGGTTGATGAGGGCGGTCTCATCAGCGAGTGGATCAACATCCCACAGCGGGGCAAGTCTGAAAGTCTGAACGTCGCGATGGCCGGAACGTTGATTGCGTTTGCTGCGTCAGATTCGATGCCATGACTTCAATAAACGTTGGTCACTCGACACGTGATGCCTATGATCATGAGGTGACCTTCACCCGTCGATTTCTTTGCCCCGGGCGACCCGTCCGGGGATTGTGACGCCACCTGAGAAGGTTTGGCAGCCCGCCAGGCGGGCAAGGGGTTTGGCAAACCATTGGTTGGTTTGAGATCTGGGCTAAGACGTGTAGGAGGACAATTTCGTGACGGATGACATCACAGCGGCAATTGAGGCCGCATTGAGTCGAGTTCAAGAGGCAACAACGCTTGAGACGGTCGATGCCGTTTCTGCAGAGACGATGGGTAAAAAAGGCGTACTCGGTGGGCTCAAGGCTTCGCTGTCGAAGGTTTCAGATATTGAAGAGCGCAAAGCGCTTGGTCGAGCGCTGAATGAGGCGTTTTCTTTGGTCGGCGCCGCAATTGAGGATCGTCGCACCCAACTCGTTTCTGCAGAGCGAAATGCTCGGGTTGAAGCAGAACGACTTGATCTGACCGAAGCAATGGATCGAGCAAGCCGCGGTCATCTCCATCTTGTGACGCAGGCATGGCAGGAACTAGAGGACGTCTTCGTTGGACTTGGCTTCACCGTTGCGGAGGGCCCCGAGGTTGAAACTGACTGGCATAACTTCGAGGCGCTCAACATGGGTGAGGGCCATCCGGCGCGCGGTGAATTCGACACCCTGTTCGTCGGACACGACGAGAACGAAGGCCCTGGCGACTCTGGCCTGCTCTTAAGAACCCATACATCTCCGGTTCAGATCCGCACGATGCTTGAGTCAGAACCACCTATTTACATCGTTGCCCCAGGTCGGGTGTTCCGCCGGGACACCCCCGATGCGACTCATATGCCTGTGTTCCACCAAATCGAGGGCTTAGTCGTTGATCGCAATATTTCGATGGCTGATCTCGCGGGGACGATTGAGGCGTTTACCCAGGCGTTCTTTGGGGAGGGCTTCACCTCGCGTTTGCGTCCCTCGTATTTCCCGTTCACCGAGCCGTCAGCGGAGTTTGATATTCGACGCCCTGACGGATCCTGGCTTGAACTTGGTGGGTGTGGAATGGTGCATCCTGAGGTGCTTCGCGCTGGTGGTGTTGATCCTGAAGAGTGGAGTGGATTCGCGTTCGGTTTCGGCATCGACCGAATGGCCGTGATGCGACATGGAATCACTGATATTCGCGACATGTATGTCAACGACATCCGATTCATTGAGCAGTTCTGAGGGGGAGAAATGAAGGTACTTCTTTCGTGGCTTAATGAATTCGGGCCGTTTGCGGATCCATCTGATGCAGAGGCAGTTGAGGCCGTTGCTGCTGATCTGACATCGCTTGGGTTGGCGGTGGAGGACGTCATTTCGGTTGGCAGTCCTGTTGAGGGGGTTGTCTCGGCACGAGTGCTCCGTGTGGAGCAGCATCCAGATGCCGCAAAAGTTCGTCGTGTCTGGGTTGATGCAGGAGATGGTGAGGAGCGTCATGTGTGGTGTGGCGCATCCAATATGTCGGCCGGCGATGTGGTTCCGCTCGCAACCCTCGGTACGACGATGCCGAATGGGATGACAATTGAGCGTCGCGGAATTCTTGGTATCGACTCTGAAGGCATGTTGTGCTCGGCTGTCGAGCTCGGCATTGGCGAAGACCACTCAGGCATTTTGTTGCTTGATGGTGAGGCCGAGTTGGGAGTGTCGTACGCCAAAGTTCTAGGCATTGAACCCGATGTGGTCTTCGATCTTGACGTGACCCGTAATCGGCCTGATTGTTGGTCGATTGAGGGAGTTGCACGCGATCTTGCCGCTTGGCGGTCGCAGACGCTTGCAACTGTCGGCAGTGGATTTGATGCAATCGGCACTAGCCGAACGGTGCCTGTTGCTATCGAGAACCCTGCCTGTGGCAGATTTACCGCAACAGTGATGTCGGGCGTACGTGTGACAAGTTCGCCCGACTGGATGGCAAGACGCCTTGAGGCACTCGGAATGCGCTCAATTAACAATGTGGTTGATGTGAGTAACTATGTGATGCTCGAATTGGGCCAACCCAATCACGCATACGATCTTGCGGCAATCGGCGGAGGATTCACTGTTCGGTCTGCTCGCAACGGTGAGGTTCTGAGAACGCTCGATGACGTTGATCGCTCATGCGTTGTTGACGACTTGTTGATCTGTGACGGAAACGATGTGCCGGTCGGACTCGGCGGTGTCATGGGTGGAGCTGATAGTGAAATTTCAGAGTCAACTACGGAAGTCGTGCTCGAAATTGCATGGTTTGCACCACGCGGCATCATGAAGACCGCAACGCGCCATGGCTTGCGCTCAGAGGCTTCGGCGAGATACGAACGTGGAGTCGACCCGACACTCGCTGATCGTGCAATTGAGAGGTTTGCGGAACTTCTCTCTCTTACCTGTCCTGAACTTGTGGTTCACGCTGGAGGCGCCGACGAACGATCATCTGGCATGCCTGATCTTGCTCGATCTGTCGATGTTCGTATTTCTGAGGTGAATCGGATTCTCGGTACAGAACTCAACCTCGGTGATCTACCAGGGCTACTCGACCCGATCGGTTTTGTCACAGAAACTGCTGGCGAGATCGCCAAGGTGTTGCTCCCGAGTTGGCGTCCAGACGCAACGAGCGAAGTTGATGTCATTGAGGAAGTTGCCCGGCATTATGGGTATGAGCGCATTGGGCGTTCAGTTCCGAAGCCGATCGGTCATGGCCACCTTTCGCAGATTCAGATCCGTCGCCGCCGTCTCCGTGATGTTCTCATCGGTCTCGGAATTTCAGAGGCGATGCCGAACCCGATTGTTGGCCCCGACACGATGGAGAGGGGAGGAATTGCGGGCGACACATTGCGCATTTTGAATCCTCTTGTGGCCGATGAGAGTTCGCTCCGCTTGTCGCTGCGCCCCGGACTATTGACCGCAATTGCTCATAACGAGCACCATCGCCGAAGTGGCGTTTCGCTGTTTGAAATCGGCCGGGTGTATCCCCCAACAGGTGAGGGGCTACCGAGTGAGCATGAGGTCCTGGGTGTTGCGCTCGCGGGTCGCTACGCTCATTCAGCGGTTGCGGTGTGGCGGGAGATCGCTCAGGCGCTTGGCGTCGGCGCGATGATCGATCAGTCAAACGCCCCTGGAGGTCTGCACGCAACTCGCTCTGGCGTGCTCCGTGCTGGGCGAGATGTCATCGGGATAATTGGTGAAATCTCCCCTGAAGTGCTTGAGAACTTTGGCGTCTCCGAGCGGGTCGCAGTGCTTGAGGTCCGGATCGATGGAATTCTTTCTGGCAAGGCTGGCTCTGGCTCGTATCGCCCGATTAGTCGAATGCCATCAAGCGACCTTGATCTGGCGTTTGTGATGAGTGACGAAATTGCAGCGGATCGACTGGAGCGAGCACTGCGGCAAGCTGCCGCAGGATTACTCGTAGATGTTGCGCTGTTCGACACCTATCGCGGTGCTGGAGTTCCAGAAGGTCACCGCTCTCTTGCATGGAGATTGCGACTGCAAGCGCATGACCGGAACCTCACCGATACTGATGTTGCCGAAGTGAAGGCCGCGTGTGAGGCAGCGGCGAGCAAACTTGGGGCACAACTGAGAAGCTAAAAGATCGTTCTAACTAGGTACGGGGATCAGTTGAGGTTGACGTCGCTTGGTGCATTTGCAAGCCAGCTCACCGGTGGTGGTTGGCGTTCGAGCACCCGTCGCCAAAGTTCTGAGGGCTGATTTCCGAACACGTCGTTTGTCTCTGCGGCGACGACAATCCAACCGCCTGCATCTATCTCGGCTTCAAGTTGTCCGGGGGACCACCCTGCGTACCCGCTGAAGATGCGGATGCCCGCAAAGTAAGGCGCAATCAAGGCTGGATCTCCTGCAAGGTCGATTGACCAGACTCGATCAGCAACTTGCACAGCGCCCTCGATGTCATGTTCAACTGGTGTCGACGTAACTCCTAACGCGATCAGAGCGGCCGGGTCGACGGGTCCGCCACTGAACACCACTGGTGGCTCGGTAAGGGCGCTTTCCCACCGTGAGATCGGTTCGAGCTCAGGATCCGCGAGTGGTCTGTTGATAACGACGCCAATTGCCCCGTCTTCGTTGTGGTCAATGATGTAGACGACTGAGCGATCGAAGTTTGGGTCGTCGAGTGGCGGCGATGCGACAAGGAGTTGGCTGCGCGTCCTGCCAGTAAACATCCGCCAATTTTACCGCCGGCGGTTGTCGGTAGCGGGGGAGAGTCGAATTTCTATTCGGACTTCTGTATACTCATTCGTTATGGGTGGGAACAATCTTTCTCTTGCTCCAACGTCTGTCGGCGTCGTCGGAGCCTCTGGGTTTACTGGCGCCGAGTTGCTCCGGGTGATCGACCGCCATCCGGCGCTTGCCGTTGAGACTCTGCAGGCGGCATCTCAGGCCGGAGAACGTGTTGCGGACCTATATCCATCGATGGCAGCAGCTCATGGCGCGGCATGTTTCGCGGAGTTTGATATCGATCAACTCGACGGCCTCGACGTCGTATTTTTAGGCCTTCCTCACGAAGCATCAATGGAGATCGTCCCTGAGTTGTCAAACAGAGTCGGACATATCGTTGACCTCAGCGCCGCCTTCCGATTGACGGATGCGTCTCAGTACCCGATCTATTACGGGTTCGATCATGACCAGCCCGAAGCTCTTGCCAAAGCGGTGTACGGGCTTCCCGAGTTTCATCGCGACGAACTGTTGGGCGCATCTCTCATTGCAACCCCAGGGTGTTACGTAACTGCGGCAATTCTCGCAGTTCGCCCGCTCGTTGACGCTGGGCTCATGAGTTCGGACACGGTGATTGTGGATGCAGCAAGTGGTGTGACAGGAGCTGGTCGTAAAGAGGACCTCGCCTACGCCTTCACGACAGTTGACGAAAACTTCACTGCCTATGGCCTCCTTCGGCATCGGCATACCCCAGAGATGGAACAAGAGATTGGCGCGCGCGTCTTGTTCACTCCGCACCTTGTGCCGATGAACCGAGGCATTCTCGCGACCTGTTACTCGACGCCGGCACATGATGGTGCAAGGTCGCAAGAGGCCGTATTGGAAACGCTTCAGGCGCAATACGCCGATGAGCCGTTCGTCAAAGTCATCGAGGGTATTCCCGGAACCAAAGCAACACTTGGGTCCAACCTCGTGCTCGTGACGGGACGATACGACGAACGAACCGACACGATCATCACGATCTCGGCGCTTGACAACCTTGCGAAGGGTGCCTCCGGTGGGGCGATTCAAGCCCTCAACGTTGCGCTCGGTATTGACGAAACATTAGGACTCGACCGGATTGGAGTCGCACCATGACCGACGTTGCCGCTCAGCGCGCCGCAATACTCGTTGAAGCGCTTCCGTACATTCGCCGTTTTGCAGGCCGCACCATCGTTGTGAAATATGGAGGCAATGCCTTGGCTGGCACCTCGGGAGATGATGCGCTTGCCGTCTTCGCAACCGACATCGTGATGATGCGGCTCGTCGGAATGCGCCCGGTTGTGGTTCATGGCGGCGGTCCTCAGATCAGTGAGCTGATGGAACGACTTGGTAAGACCGCAGAGTTCAAAGATGGTTTGCGGGTCACTGACGCCGAAACTGTCGACATTGCGCGCATGGTTCTCATCGGCCAAGTCAACCCCCAGATCGTGTCAGCAATCAATGTTCATGGTGACTATGCGGTTGGTGTGAGCGGAGAAGATGGTGGGCTCATTAGGGCGGTGGCACGTAATCCAGAACTTGGGTTTGTTGGGGACATCGCATCGATTAACCCGGGCGTGTTGCAGAGGTTGCTCGATGATGAGTTCATCCCGGTGGTCGCAACCGTTGGCGCTGATGCTGAAGGACAGGCGTTCAATATCAATGCTGACACCGTGGCCGGCGAGATAGCGGCTGCGCTTGGAGCCGAAAAGCTCGTGTACCTCACCGATATTGATGGCCTTCGGCGCGATATTGCTGATGCCGCTTCGCTCATTCGCCAGACCACTCCTTCCGAGTTGGAGCAACTCATTAGTGACGGGATTATCGATGGCGGGATGATTCCAAAAGTTGCGAGCTGTATTTCTGCTGTTCGTCATGGTGTTGGCCGGGCCCACATCCTTGACGGGCGAACCCCGCACGCACTGTTGCTTGAACTTTTTACCGATGCAGGCGTTGGCACGATGGTGCACAATCCGGCAGATCAGAACGGAGACTGAGATGGGACATACGTTTGATACCTCGACTGCGGTCGGGCATTGCCCGTTTATGCCGGTGTTTGGCCCTCCGGCGCTCATGCTTGAGCGCGGTGTAGGTACCGAAGTGTTCGCAACCGATGGCACGCGCTATCTCGACTTTCTCGCAGGTATCGCTGTCGTGTCGCTGGGGCACTCGAATCCAGTCATTGCCGACGCAATTGCGGAACAGGCGCGCAAGTTGGTGCATGTGAGCAACTTTTTTGCGAACCCGGTAGCGACTGCTGCTGCGATGTCGGTCGACAGTCTTCTGACAGAGGCAACGGGACGCCCCGGGCAGGTGTTCTTCACGAACTCTGGTGCCGAGGCGAATGAGTGCGCGTTGAAGCTTGCCCGCAAACATGCTGGCCCAGGTCGTCACAAGGTTGTGACGGCGCTTGGCTCATTTCATGGGCGGACTCTCGCAACGTTGGCGGCGACTGGTCAACCGGCGAAACATGAACCCTTTGCGCCAATGCCGGACGGATTTGTTCACGTTCCGTGGGGCGATCTCTCCGCAATTGAAGCCGCCGTCGATGAGACCGTCGGGGCGGTATTCCTCGAATCGGTGCAGGGTGAAGGGGGAGTGAACCCTGCCCCTGACGGCTACCTCGAAGGAGTGCGTGAAATGTGCACCCGCAAGGGTGTTCTCATGATGATCGATGAGGTACAGACCGGTTTTGCGCGAACTGGCAAATGGTTCGGATTCGAACATTCGGGCGTGTCTCCAGATGTTGTCACCCTGGCGAAAGCGATGGGTAACGGTATGCCAATTGGGGCGTGCTGGGCGCCGGTTGAAGTTGCAGCGGCATTTGTCCCAGGTGATCACGGGAGCACCTATAGCGGAACCGCACTCGCTACCGCTGCTGTTGAGACCGTGATTTCTGAGATGAAACGGCTTGATGCACCGGGTCTCGCTCTTGCAGGAGAGGCAAAAATCAGAGCGCTGCTCGACGGAACTGAGGGTGTCGTCGGCGTTCGTGGCAGCGGGTTACTGCTCGGTGTTGCGCTCGAAGAGGGCATCGCTGCGGGAGATGTAGCCGCTGAGGCGCTTGCGAATGGGCTCATCGTGAATGCAGTGAATGCGGCAACAATTCGACTTGCCCCGCCTCTCACCGCGTCTGATGAAGAGATCGAGGAGGCAATGAGCATTCTCATGGCGGCGATTGCCAATGTGAGGAGCACATCATGACGGTGCGTCACCTTCTCAATATCGTCGATCTTTCTGCCGACGAACTTGCGCTTGTTGGCGACCTCTCCGATCGTCCGATTGTCGACCTTGGTCAGCCACTCTCTGGTGGCGGTGTGGCGCTCATTTTTGAGAAGCCGTCGAACCGAACTCGTCAGTCGATGGAGATGGCGGTTGTCCAACTCGGTGGTCACCCGGTGTACACCCGCGGCGAGGAGGTCGGTCTTGACGTGCGCGAGTCGGTTGAGGACGTCATTGAGATTCTTGAGGGTTATCACTCGATGGTTGCAGCGCGTGTGTTTTCGCACAGCGTGGTGGAGCGCATGGCGGCATTGTCGACCGTGCCGATTGTCAACATGCTGTCTGACCGGTCGCATCCGCTGCAGGCCCTTGCTGACCTTCGGACGATGCGCCACGAGTTCGGTTCGCTGTCTGGTCGCAATGTTGCGTGGGTTGGCGATTACAACAACGTTGCAAGGTCGCTTGCCGAGGCCTGCCTGATGTCGGGCATGTCAATTTCCTTTGCATGCCCAGATGGTTTCCAGCCATCCGCTCAGGAGTGTGAGCGCCTTTCATCGCTGGGATCCGGGCATGTCATATCGACGGATGATCCGGTGGAGGCGGTTAGTGGAACTGATGCGGTTCATACCGATACGTGGGTGTCGATGGGGCAAGAAGATGAGGTTGAAGAGCGGCGTCGGATTTTTGCGTCGTTCAGCGTGACCGATCAACTCATGGCTGCTGCGTCGCCTGGCGCCATCTTTATGCACTGTCTTCCGGCCTACCGGGGCTATGAGGTCGCTGCATCGGTGATCGACGGTCCTGCTTCTCGGGTGATTCGTCAGGGTCACGACCGCATGCATGCCGCTCGAGGTGTGCTCGCATTCTTAGGTGGTGTGAGGTGAGTGTGAAGGTTCGTCGCCAGCAATTGATTTCGCGCTTCATTGAGCAGCATGAGGTTGGTAACCAGGCACAGCTCGTCGAACTGTTGCTGTCCGAGCAGGTTTCCGCCACTCAAGCAACTGTGTCGCGTGACCTTGACGATCTCGGAGCGATCAAAGTGCGCACAGCTTCTGGGTCGTCGGTGTATGCCCTGCCTGAGTTCGCACCTGATCGTGTCGCGCCGTTAGAGCAACTTCGCCGGGTGATGGGCGAGTGGGTTGGCGAGGTGACGAGTTCAGCAAATTTGGTTGTTGTGCGTACCCCTCCTGGTTGTGCGCACGTGGTTGCTTCGGCGCTTGATCGAAGTGCCGTCGACGGTCTTATCGGCACTGTCGCAGGAGATGACACAGTCCTCTGTATTGCATCTGAGGACTCAACGGGAAGAGAGCTTGCATCACAACTTCGCCAGCTCGCGGGAATTGACGGAGGAGTACACCATGGCTGAAGAGAAGAGCTCAGAGTCGTTGTGGCACGGCAGGTTTGCGGGCGGACCTGCAGAGGCGTTGATGGCGTACACAGCGAGCCTCCCGTTTGACCGTCGGCTATGGGAAGTTGACATCCGAGGGTCGAAGGCACATGTTCGCGGGTTGGGTCGAGCTGGGGTGCTGTCCACTGCAGAGGTTGAAGTTGTCCTTGATGCCCTTGACAAGGTCCATGGTGAATTTGCCTCTGGAACATTCGAGTTCCACGAAGGTGACGAAGACATTCACACTGCTGTCGAACGGCGAGTGACAGAGATTGCTGGAGATGCAGGAGCACGCTTGCACACGGCGCGTAGCCGCAACGATCAGGTCGCTACCGACCTTCGGTTGTGGACGAAAGGTGCGATTACTGAGGTTGCGTCCGGTGTGATCAATCTTCAACGGGTGCTGCTCGATCGGGCTCGGCAGGCGGGCGATGCCTACCTGCCTGGGTACACCCACCTGCAACGCGCGCAGCCGGTCATGCTTGCGCACCATCTACTTGCACATGCGTGGTCGCTGCATCGTGACCTCGATCGACTCGTTGATGCGTACCACCGTCTCGATGTGTCTCCTCTTGGTGCGGGTGCTCTTGCGGGCACATCGATTGCGATTGATCCCGTAACAACAGCCGAAGATCTTGGTTTTGCTTCAACGTTCGCGAACTCACTCGATGCGGTGAGTGACCGTGACTTTGTCGCTGAGACATTGTTTGCTCTGTCGCTCATCGGTATCCACCTCTCGCGAATTGGAGAGGAGTGGGTGTTGTGGACGTCGGAGGAGTTCGGGTTCGCTCGTCTGGACGACGCCTATGCGACTGGCTCATCGATGTTGCCGCAGAAGAAGAATGCTGACATTGCCGAACTCGCGCGCGGCAAGTCTGGCCGATTGATTGGCAATCTGACGGGGTTGCTCGCCACGTTGAAAGCCCTTCCGCTCGCGTATAACCGTGACCTGCAGGAGGACAAAGAGCCTCTCTTTGATTCGGTTGAACAGACAGTGCTGGCGCTCGCCGCAATTGCCGGCATGATCGGCACTGCTGAATTTGATACTGAGCGGATGGCAGCATGCGCTGATGCGGAACTGCTCGTCGCGACTGACCTCGCTGAGCATTTGGTTCGCAATGGCGTGCCGTTCCGACAGGCGCATGCTCAGGTCGGGCAACTCGTTCGACGTCACTTGAGCGGGGAGGCAAATCTTCGGGACCTTGCAGTTGCAGAAATAGGGTCCGATTGTGCGGCGTACTTTGAGTCGGGCGGTGCAACCAAGATGCGCACTTCGCCCGGTGGTGCAGGCCCGTCACCAGTTGTGGTGCAGATTGACGCGTTCGCAGCGGCATTTGCTGAATCAGTTACTCGCCTAGACGGCTTGGGTTGATGGCATGGCAGTGACGTTTGGGGCGGTGTTTGTCACGATGCTGGTCATCATGGACCCAATTGGCAACGTCCCGATTTTCTTGTCGGTGACTCGGCGCCTTACGCCAAAGCAGCGGTCTCGGTCTGCCTTACTTGCTGTCGTCACCGCTGCATTGGTGATTGCGGGCTTCGCTGTTGGTGGTCGCCAAGTGCTTGGTTTTCTCGATGTGTCGGTGCCTGCACTTCAAGGTGCTGGCGGGCTGTTGCTGCTGCTTGTTGCGTTGCAGTTGTTGATGAGTGCGGACGACGATGATGCCGAGTCGGCTGCGATTGACCATGTTGCGGTTGCCATGGTCCCGCTCGGCACTCCGTTGCTTGCTGGCCCTGGTGCGATTGTTGCTGCAATCGTCTTCGTGCAAAATTCGTCAACCGCTCGTGAGCGTTGGCTCATCGCGGGCGCTCTCGCCCTCGTCCTCTTGTTGGTGTATCTGGCGATGCTGTTCGCTGAACTGGTTAATCGTCTGATTGGTCAGTCTGGCATCATGCTTCTCAGTCGTATTGCTGGATTACTGCTAGCGGCGATTGCGGTTCAGATGATCGCTGACTCGGTCGCCGGATTCATCAGTTCTGGGGCGTGACCCAGCAAGTTGTCCTAGTCGTTGAATTACTCCTCCGCGTTTATGTGTGCGATTTGGCTGTTATGACGTTTAGTCGCTTCTCGAGGTCAACTTGGGTGGAACCAGTATCCGTGGGGGTGCATCGTCCCGAGGTGGCGTACCTGGGGTGTTCCGCCGAGCCAATCGATTCGGGTTATTGCAGTGAGTTCAGAGCGCTTGGGGTTGTTAGCAATTGAAGCGTCATGCTGCAGCACTGAAGTTGTTGAGGGTTGCTCGAGGTAGACCCAAGTGAGGTCACGGCGTTGCCCGAGTTGTTCTAGTCGCTGTCGATATTCACGCTGATCGTCGTCACTCAAATACGACAGCACCCACGAGTTGATGATGGTGATGTGTGAATCATTCATTCCCTCAACTTCATCGAGAGCACCTAGTGCATCTCTTGAGCGAAGTTCAACCGGGTTCTGCTTCATCCATTCGATAGCTGACTTCAGTCGTGCAATGCGGTCGAGCTGGTCTGGCCAGACACATGCGAGTAACCACATTGCGTCGTCGGTTCGCACGTCGATCGGATGAGGGTCGTATCCGATGCGCTGGGTAAATGTGCCTACCGCGATGTCGGGTGTTACTTCGGCCCTTACGCTGCAGCGAAGCGCCGGGGCTGCAGTATCGCCAGCGGCTATGGTCCACGAGCCGCTCTCTGCGGTGTACGTGCAGTGGTATGCATCGAGATGAAGATTGAGTCCTGCAGAACAGCCCACGTCGATGAGGGCTGAGTTGTTGACGACCGGTTGGTGGGCAAGTGCAAGGCGAAGTAGCGCCGAGCGCGAGATGTCGTTCGTTTGGGTGTGTCGGGTTCGAACGAGGTTGATGATCTCGCTGCGGTAGGTGTCGCAAAATTCGTTGAGATCTAAGGTCAGATCCGCGAGGTCGTGTTTCTGCTCGCGAGCCACACCGGTGACCGACGGGTACCACTGAGCAAGCGGCGAACCCTGGTTTTCGAGCACTATGCGGTGAATCGCTGCAAGTAACAGCACGGGCCGACGTTGGGGGAGCGGAGCACTGTTAAGTAGCCCGCGAACATGTGGCTTCGAGTCTTGAGCGATTGCCTCGGAGAGGTTTGCGTAGAGCGGTGCGCGTGAACCGACAGACCTTCCGAACTCGCGGAAGAGGGCAACGAGTTCTTTGTCGCTCGTACGCTCCTGAGGCATCGTCACAGCGTAGGTGCCGGGCGATGTCGTTTCTTGTGCCGAGTCGTGGCACGATGTTGATCGTATGGATTTCATTGCCGAGCTTGATGCCCGAGGGCTGATTCACGACACCACCGATCGCGAGCAATTCTCTGCCCGTTTAGCTTCGGGGCCAATCGGTGTGTACGTGGGCTTTGATCCAACGGCCGATTCGTTGCACGTTGGACATCTCCTTGGTCAGGTAG
>JAPOIQ010000406.1 GCA_029978815.1 bacterium | reverse complement strand
TTGAACATGTCGTCACCCCCGCCACCCTTGAATCGAAGTACCCATACAACGACACCGGGGACATGCCCGGCTTGAACGAGGTTGTGCTCTGCGACCCAATGGTCTGGCTGTCATATGCCGCTGCGATCTCCACACACTTAAGACTTGGAACAGGGATTTTGATCTTGCCGCAACGTCACCCTGCGTACGTCGCAAAGGAGTGGTCTACCCTCGATCGACTCAGCGGAGGCCGAGCAATTCTCGGCATCGGTGTCGGCTGGCTTGCCGAAGAGATGGAAGCCGTTGACGTTTCATTCTCAACCCGGGGCGCACGAACAGATGAATCGATCGATGCCATCCGGTCGCTGTGGACTGACTGGCCAAGCACCGTTCATGGCTCGCACTTCAATTGGGATGAGGTGGTGGCGAACCCGCAGCCCCCAACCCCGCGAAGTATTCCCATTGTCGTCGGCGGCCATTCAGTTGCGGCGGCGCGGCGAGCGGCTCGGCGAGGCGATGGCTATTTCTTTCCGGGCGATCTCAGTTCAACAATTCGTTCAGAGGGCGAAACTGACGCGCTGAAACAGATGCTTGACGTCATGAGACGAGAATGCGAGTTGATCGGTAGAGATCCTGCTGAGATTGAGATCACGGTTGGCGCCTCGGGCGGCACTCAAGAGTCGATCGAGCATCTCGCCGCAATGGGCGTCGGCCGAATCGTGATCGGCGCGCCGGTGCTCGACAAACTCGAGCGTCGCCTCAGCAATTTTGACTGGTTGCTGAATATCTAGACGACGCGGAGCCTCTTTCGGCCGGCATCAGCCGGCGAGCCGAGCAATCGCCACATCGACAAGTTTGAACTTCTGCACTTTTCCAGTTGGGGTTGTCGGGAGATCACTCGCATCGGCAAACAAAATATGTCGAGGGACTTTAAATCGAGCCAAATTAGATCGACACAGTTCGAGCAGTGATTCTTCAGAGACGTTGCGACCCGGTTCACGCACGACAAATACGCAGCCGACTTCTCCCCAGCGCTCATCAGGCACGCCGATTGCGTACGCCTGACTCACGCCATCGTGATTGCTTAACAGATCCTCAATCTCCTTCGGCATGACGAGCTCACCGCCACTTTTGTACAGCTCTTTGCTCCGCCCGGTGAGCTGCAGGTAACCGTCTGACCGAACCTTGCCGAGGTCGCCCGAATGCAAGTATCCGTCGTACACGGCTTGGGAGGTTTCTTCGGGCTTGTTCCAATATCCAAGGAGGTGGGTCGGGCCGGTCGAGATGAGTTCGCCCTCGTCGCCATCGGCCAAAATCGTCCCGTCCATCGGGTCAGCCGTGCGGTACTCACACAACAGGCCATTCGGCAGACCCGCAACACCAGCATCTTTGATGCAACCAACTGTCGTTGCCTGCAGTTCGAGCGAATCCTCTGGCCGAGTCAACGTCATGGCGCCACCGCATTCTGTCATGCCGTACCCGGTCGTGATCTCGGTGATTCCGAGTTCGGTTTGCACCTTCTCCCACAGCCACACTGGCGCAGGAGCCGCCCCTGAAAGTATGGCTGTCACCGACGAGAG
>JAPOIQ010000198.1 GCA_029978815.1 bacterium | reverse complement strand
TCGCCATCAAATTCATCACTCCAAACCAGTTCCATTCCCGGGGGTGCAACTGGCGCGACCGGTTCTGGTGCTGGCAACAGAGGAATTGCCTCGTAGTCGATCTCTGATCCAGTGACGACCTCTCCACCTGTTGTGTTCGAGACGTTTGTAGTTCCATCGCTATACACAGCGACCTCATCAATGACGACACCTTCTGTGCTCGCCCCCGAATTGGCGGCGAACACGATGTTGTACACCGCTTTAAGGTCAAGAATTCCGTTTCCTGGCACCGGGTTGTAATCGCCAGGCCTAAATGAGGAGAACGGCAGCCGAATTCGCTGCCAGTCTGTCTCACGGTCATAGAACGCTGGGGCTCGATAGCGCTCGACATCGGACGTTTTGTCCTCTCCGATCTCTATCTGCAGTTCGCCGCCCTCACCGGACCCTTTGAACCAGAACTCGAGTCCGGTGTAACCAGTCCAATTAAGCGGCTCTGCGAATTCTTTGCCAACGCCGCCATACCCTGGGTCTGAATCAGCGTCGAAGCCCCATGCGAGCACTTTGTTTTCGGAGGTCTGACCGTCCCGGGCGCGAGCGTCGTCAACGGTGACGATGCTTACTCCCCCACCAGCATTGCCGTAGTTGAACCATGTCGCTGGAACTGTTGAGCTTCCTTCGTAGTTTTCGAAGTCATCGAGTGAGTCGACCACTTCGGGGCCTGCGGCAATTTCTGGGGTCTCTTGTCGCTCGACGTATACGGTGCCATCGAAGTAGAGCGCGATGTCGTCAATTGCGACACCTTCGCCACTAGTTCCTGAATTCGCTGCAACGACGAGATTGTCAACGGCGATCGCATCGAGGACGCCATTTCCAGGTTCGGGGTTGAAGCGCGCCGGCGAGAATGATTCGAACGGAAGGCGGATCAGTTGCCAACCTTCGGTGCGATCAAAGAACGACCGTGTTCGGTATCGCTCGACGTCAGAGAGGTCTCCCGCGGTCCGATCTTCTCCGATTTCGATCTGCAGTTCGCCGCCTTCACCGCCACCGAAATAGAGGAATTGAATTCCTGTAAAGCCGGTCCAGTTCTGCGGTTCTGCGAAGTAAGTTCGAATGCCTCCGAATCCAGGATCAGTGTTTGCGTCAAAGCTCCAGGAGAGCAACTGGTTATCACCCTCTTGACCCTCGGTAGATGAGTCATCGCCCGGAGAGACCGTGCGAATATCTCCTGCAGCGTTCCCGTAAACAGACCAACTTTCTGGGAGCTCATCGCCTGCTGCGTAGCTCTCGAAATCATCGACTGTCTGAATCTCTTCTTCAGATTTCTCGACTGCCTGTTCTTCGTCTGCGCTTGAGCTGCCGGATGAGTCTTCGGCATCAGCACTTTCACCAAGATCACCATCTGTGGCTTCAGTCAACGACTGATCACCAGAGGTAGTTTCAGTCGTCGACTCTGAACCACACGCCGCTGCGATCATCGCGAACGCCCCAATTAGGGAGAAAAGACTTCGGGAGAATTTGTTCTGCGACATGACTGTGGAGCCTTTCTTGCGCTCAACCCTTAATTGCGCCCGAGGTGAGACCAGAGATGATGTACCGCTGCAGGAACATGTAGAGGGCAAGCATCGGGATCATGAGCATGAGCACTGCGGCGGCAAGCTTCGGCCAATCACTTCCGTATACGCCTTCAAACACGATCAGACCGCGAGTTATCGGGTACGTGTTTTCGTCGGTGAGGTAGATCGTTGCGAGAATGAGTTCGTTCCAAATACCGATTGCATGAATCACTGTCACGGTTGCAATTGCTGGCCTAATCAGCGGCATCAAAATGGTGAAGACGAATCGTCCGTAGCCGCATCCGTCAACCGCGGCCGATTCATCGAGTTCCCGTGGAATCGACTTGATGTAGTTGACCAAAATGATCAGTCCGATCGGGTTCATTAGAAAGAGGAGGATGTATCCGGTTCGGGTGTTGAACAGCCCTTGAGCTTCGCTTCCCTCAAACCACACGTTTGAAATGAAGTCACCAATGATTGGCCATCCACCGATATTGAGAATGAGCTGAAATTGGGGGATCAGAGCTGGTGGTAGAAACAGAGCCACTACGTAAAGGGTGAGCAGAGCCTTCGAGCCCTTCACGTACCCTCGAGCGATCGGAAACGCCACAAACACCGACATCGTGACGAAAAGAAAGGTTGCGACCACGGTGTAGAGCACCGAGTTCAGCATGTAGCCCGGGAAGTTCGCCAAACTCCACGCTTCTGAGTAGTTGCTCCACTCAAGGTTGTCGGGAAGCCAGGTTGGATCCTTAAAAAATTCGGGCAGTGACTTGAATGATGCGAATACCAGCATCAAGATCGGTCCGACGTAAATCACTGAAAACGTCAACAAAATAAACAACGACACCGATTTGCGAGTGATGCGCCGGCGGCGCGCTCCTCCATCATCTCTTCGCATTGAGTTGGAAGGGAGGTCTGCAGTGATGCTCATAAGAGGTACTTCCTTTCCCGTCTCGTCGTCACAAAGTTGGCCGTCATCCCCAAGACCAATACGAGGAGGAACAGCACAACTGAGGCTGCTGCTGCGTAACCCTGACGGAACGATCCAGTGCCCTGCTTACCGAAACCTTCGGCGTAGACGAGGTAGCCGAGAACTTGGGTTCCGTTCTTGTATCCGGTGAGAACCAGGAAGAGCATCCAGGCCTGAAGCGATCCAATGATGTTGAGGAGAAAGTTCGTGTTGACAGCTGGTGTCAGTTGGGGCCAAGTGATGTTCTTAAAGAGGCTCCAACCTCGAGCGCCATCGACTGCTGCAGCTTCGAACAGTTCAGCTGGGATCGTCTGCATTCCTGCGAGAAACACCACCATGGTGAAGCCAGCGTTCGCCCAAATTTGAACGAGGACAACCCAGTAAAACGCATTCGTGCCGGCAAGAAATTGGGATTCGAGTCCGAGCCACCCATACAGGGTGTCCATCGGGCCGCCTCCTGGACGCAGGAACAATTTCCACATGAGTCCTTGTACTACGGCTCCAAGAATCACTGGGACAAAGAAGATGGTTCGGAAGACAAGATGGCCCCGAAGTTTCTGATTGACCAAAATCGCCATGAGAAGGCCGACACCAAACTGAATTACGGTCACAAGCACCATGAATTTCAGTGTCCGCCACAAGGCATCGAGGTTGTCTCTCGAGCGGGCACCTTCGAGAAGGAACTCGTAGTAATTATCAAACCCCACCCACGAAATGGGCAGGCCTCTTAAGCCGGTTGCATCGGTAAGGGAGTACACGGTCGTAAAGAGTGAGGGGCCGACTCCCATAACGAGGTAAAAGCCAAGACCCGGCAGGAGGAATAGCCACGGCAAGATTCTGCGTCTTCCGCCACCAAACAGATACTGATTTGCCATCGCTTTCTCCTTTCTACCCCTCAGTCACACGCAGACAGTTGGCGACTGCATGGATATACAAACGTAATTCGGAGGGTGGCCGACCAACATCGACCACCCTCCGTCTTACCTACAGGCCACCGTCAAGTAGCCGTATTATTCTCAGCCGAGTCCGGCTTCAAGGTCAGCCTGAGCTGCTTCAGCGGCCTCAACTGGATCGGTGAAGTCACCGTTGTACATCCAGAGTGACGCAAGCGCTCCGTTTGCCCACTGGCCAGCGCCAGCCGGTCCAACCCAGAACTGCTCAAAGCCGACAGCAAAGCTGCCTGCCTGCATGATCGGAGCAATCGATGCACCAAAGCGGCTCTCAAGCGCTGCGGTGGGCTGAGTTGGGAGGTAGTTGGTTGCGTTCGCAAAAGCGTTGTAGTTCGAGGCTTCTGAGAACGCTGCGAGATACGCCATTGCGATGTCAGGGACATCGGTGTCAGCTGC
>JAPOIQ010000414.1 GCA_029978815.1 bacterium | reverse complement strand
CTCGTAGAGATCGGCATGTTGCTGAGAATGCGATACCGACCCCTGATGGCCGGGATGACGAAGCCGTTCACCGCAGGAGCAGATTGTGAGCAATAGGGGTGGCGCGAGATGGTGAACAGCGCCGCACGAGGGGCAGCGGATACCTGAGGCCACGTTGAAGATCGTAGTGCTCGAGGGAAATCGGTGTTAGGTGGTGTGATGAATCTCAGTCGAACCACTTAGTAGTGCACTTAGTAATGCACGACGCACATGTGCGGAGGTTGACCGGCGCGCTCTCGGGTTACTTCAGCATCCACGACCGTTGGCCCTCACCAGTAAGCAATCGACCGAACTGCAGTCCAGGGAAGTGCGCTGCGCCAACCAACGTTGTTGTTCCCTCGAGTTCAGCGGCAAGTGCTTCTCGGGTGCGGCGAGCAAGGTCTCGATCGACATCGAACACCGCCTCCCAGTCGTTTTCGGTCAGTTCTGCTGGGCAGTGGGCAATGTCGCCGATCAGCATTGCGCGGTCTGTGCCGCTCGAGATGATGACGATGACCGATCCGGGTGTGTGTCCTGGGGCGTGCCGAACGTCAACTCCGGTCGCAATGGTGTGGTCGGTGTCGAACAACTCGAGGCGAGGAGCGATTGGCGACAATTTTCGTATCGCTCCTTCGTCAGCCCCATCGCTTTCGATGAAGTGCTGCCAGTCGGCGGAGTGACAACGGTAGGTGGCATTTGGAAACACGATCTCACCTTTTCGTGTTGCCCAGCCGACGTGGTCAAAGTGAAGGTGAGTGAGTATCACATCCGTAATGTCGGCTGGCTCCACGCCGAGTTCGAGGAGGCTGTTGAGTAGTCCGCCACCTTGATATTGCCCGTTATTGATCATGCCGACTCCAGCATCGACGAGCATGAGGCGCTCGCCGGTGCGAACGAGGTAGGCACCCATCGTCAACTCAAGTTGCCCGTTTGCGTTGAGGAGATCGTCGTGGTGAGCCCACGGATCACCGTCAAATGTTGGACGGAGCAGAACTTCACGCGGGTTTTCAAAGGCTTGTCCGTCGAAGACCGGCGCAATCGCGATATCTCCGACAAATTGTGCGGATCCCCAATCTGACATTGCGCTCACCAATCTCTTGACCTCGTGCCTCTCATCATGCCAGAGCGATCTTTCGAGAAACGACGCCGGTGTGACGGCTGCAAGCCGAAGCCGACGTTCTGCGTTCTGTTGCGACGTTCCGAGTGCTCAGGCAGTAGTGCCGAACCCTGAGAGCTCAAGTCGTTCAACAGCGGCGTCGCGCAGCAGGTATTTCTGAATCTTGCCAGTCACTGTCATCGGGAAGTCATTGATGCTCAGCACGTAGCGAGGAATCTTGTAGTGAGCGATCTTTCCCTGGCAGAACTCACGAACTGAATCGGTATCGACGGTGGCGCCGTCGCGAGCCTGCACGAATGCGCACACTGCTTCGCCAAACCGTTCATCAGGCACCCCCACCACCTGAACATCGATGATGTCTGGATGGCTATACAAGAATTCCTCGATCTCGCGAGGAGAGATAT
>JAPOIQ010000111.1 GCA_029978815.1 bacterium | reverse complement strand
GTCATCGATTCTGACGCTTCTGTTGCTGATCAACGGAGTTGTCGGATCGACGTCGAGGATTGCCCCGTTGTCAATCCATTCGATGATCGAGGCAAGCGCATCTTCTTCAATCGCAAACGAGTTTTTGTACGCCACCCCAAGATTGCTCGCAGGCCAGGGTGGCATGTAACCCGATGACAGGGCCGCTCTGATGAAGTCGGCATTTTCTGATACGTCTCGTGCCTCGGAAAGATTCCAATGAATTGATCCCGGGCCACCAGGATTGTGGCAACTCCCGCAGTTGCTGCTCATCACTGGCGCAACAGCGGAAGAGAATGTCGCCTCCACTACAACATCGTCAGAGTCGATGCTGTCGCTCGACACATCCTGCTCAGGCGTCACAACAGAGGTGGTCGTTGTTAACCGACTCGCTCCTTGTTCAGCCGATGAGGAGGTGTCGTCTGAGCGATCCATGACTGTTGTCGCTGGCGGCTCGTCAACCTCCACTGACCCCGGCTGAGCCGAGGAACACCCCGCGATCACGACAAAGAAGCACGCTAAAAGTGCTCGTGCGGCGAGGCTCAATTTCATCAAGCAGTAACGATCTCAGAGGCGTTCGATAATCGTGACGTTGGCTTGGCCGCCACCCTCGCACATGGTCTGAAGGCCGTAACGGCCATTCGTCCGCTCGAGTTCATTGAGCAGGGTCACCATGAGGCGAGCGCCGGTCGCTCCGAGCGGGTGACCAAGAGCGATAGCGCCGCCACTTGGGTTAACCCTCGCTGGGTCGGCACCAATCTCTTTCAACCATGCCATCGGGACTGGCGCGAATGCCTCGTTGATTTCAACTGCGTCAATGTCGTCAATGCTCAACCCCGTGCGCTCGAGTGCTCGACGAGTGGCCGGAATTGGAGCGGACAGCATCATGATCGGATCATCTGCGAGAACTGTCATGTGATGGATCCGTGCCCGCGGCTTCAAGCCGTGACGCTTCACAGCCTCCTCGCTTGCGACGAGAAGTGCGGCTGATCCGTCGGAAATCTGGCTTGCAACGGCTGCAGTGATACGTCCGCCCTCACGGAGTGTTGCGAGCGACTGCATCTTTTCAATGTTCGGCTCACGAGGACCCTCGTCATAGTCCAGACCATTCAGTGGAACAATTTCGTTATCGAATCGGCCCTCGGCACGAGCACGAATTGCACGCTCATGTGACTCAACAGCAAATGCTTCCATCTCCTCACGGGTGATATTCCAATGCTCTGCCATGAGCTCCGCACCATGGAACTGGCTTACCTCGGTGCCACCAAAACGCGAGTTCCAGCCCTGAGCCCCTGTGAATGGATCAAAATCGGGATCATCCTTGCCAGCCTGCGCACCGGCGGTAATTGGAACCATCGACATGTTCTCAACGCCACCGGCGACAACGATGTCCATTGTTCCTGACATCACCGCTTGAGCCGCGAACTGCACAGCCTGCTGGGCTGATCCGCACTGGCGATCAATAGTCACGCCTGGCACGTGCATCGGCAGGCCGGCGGTGAGCCACGAGGTGCGAGCGATACAACCCGACTGCTCCCAGATCGAGTTCACATTGCCGAACACGACATCGTCCACAGCTTCGGGATCAACACCAGAGCGTTCGATGAGGTGCTTAATGGAGTGAGCGCCAAGGTCAGCCGGATGGACAGTGGACAGCGCGCCGCCACGTCGACCGACCGGGGAGCGAACTGCGTCAACGATAAATGCTTCAGTCATACGGATCACGGTACATCGGTGACCACCGCCCGACATCATCCGACAACACCGTTCCATGGCAGGCTCTCACTATGAAGATCGACGAGATTCCGACACCTGCTGCGGTCGTCGATGCGTCAGCACTCCAGCGGAACCTTCACGAAATGTCTCAGCGCCTTCCCGGCTCGTCGCTGCGACCCCACGTGAAAGCACATAAATGCACTGCTCTTGCAGCACGGCAAGCTGCGCTCGGGCACCTTTCATTCACCTGTGCGACCCCGCGAGAAGTTCTCGGCATGATCAAAGCTCAAGTTGGACACGATCTGCTTCTCGCAAACGCAGTGCTCGATGTCGATCGACTTGGGCAAGTCGCGCAGGCGGCCGACGCAGCCGGTGTGATTGCTCGGATAGCAATTGACTCTGCAGAGACAGTTGATGCCGCCAGCCGAGCTGGTATCCGCGACGTCGTCATTGACGTCGATGTAGGTATGCCTCGCTGCGGAGTTGCTCCTGCTGAGGCCGGACAACTCGCCGACCTTGCACGACAACGGGGACTCACTGTCTCAGGGGTGATGGGTTACGAAGGGCACCTGCAGATGGTCACAGACCGTGATGAAGCCCGCGAACGCGTCGCGGCATCGATGTCGTTATTACGTTCCGCCCACAACGAAGTTGGCGGCGACATCGTTTCGACGGGTGGAACAGGCACCCACGACCTCCACACGATTGGCCTCGAGCACCCGACGGGGGTCACCGATGTCCAGGCCGGCTCATACGTCATGGTTGACACTCAATATGCGTCACTTAATCAAGGATTCGAGCAGGCGCTCACCATCGTCGGGACGGTGATTGCACATCATGAGCGGCGATACGTGACCGACGTTGGCTTGAAAGCACTCGGAATGGACCATGGCGATCCCACCATCGATAGCTGCAACGTTTGGTTCTGCTCAGACGAGCACACGACCTTTAGTAGTTCAGAGCGAACACTCCGGGTTGGCGACCGGGTTCATGTCCGACCCGCACATGTCGATCCGACAATTGCGCGACACGAATACCTTTGGCTGGTTGACGACGGCGAAGTCGTCGACCGCTGGGCCATTGATCTGCGGCACTGGTAGCGAACGAAGATCCCACACTACGAACGTTGACGCAGCGCCTCAGCGAGGGCCTGAAATGCTCGCCCTCGGTGCGAGATCTCATGTTTTTCTTCCGCAGACATTTGAGCAAAAGAGCGTCCGTCTCCGTCGGCTGGAATGAAAATTGAGTCATATCCGAAACCGTCGACACCCATCTCGCCGTCGGCAATACGACCTTCGCACACCCCCTCCACCACCAGCTCGCTGCCGTCGGGCCACACCACCATCACAACGGTTCGGAAACGGGCTGAACGGGCCGGCGAAGGGACGCCATCGAGGTCACTCAACAATTTGCGGCGATTATCCGCATATGTTGCGTTTTCGCCAGCAAATCGCGCTGCGTAAATTCCGGGCGCCCCATCGAGGGCATCAACCTCAAGGCCTGTGTCGTCGGCGACTGCGGCGGAGCCGCTTGCGCTGCACACCGCCACCGCCTTCAACCGTGCGTTCCCCTCGAGTGAGTCAGCGTCCTCTACGACCTCTCCCAGACTTGCCGGTCGCGGCAACATCTGCGCAATGCCGACGAGGAGCTCTTCAATTTCTGCGACCTTGTCGGGATTTGCAGAGGCGCAGACCAGGCGCAGAGGCTGACGGGTCATGAACGTGGTGACGGAGGCGACGCAATAAGTTCGTCTTGCAAGTCAGAAATTGTCACCAGCCCAGATTCCGCAAGCACGAGCATTGAGTCAAGTTCGTTACGCGTGAACGCCATACCCTCAGCGGTTCCCTGCACCTCAACAAACCGCGCTTGGCCGCCAACTCCGGCCGGTCGAAGCATGACAACGTTCATGTCGACCTCGGCTCGAGAATCTTCAACGTACGGCAGATCAAGCACTGGCACACCATCGACAATGCCAACTGAAATAGCGGAGCATGTCGAGTGCAACGGGTGTGACGCAATGAGGCCTTGTTGCATCCGGCGGGTCAGGGCGTCGTGCAGCGCAATGTAACCGCCACAAATTGAAGCTGTGCGAGTACCACCGTCAGCCTGAATGACGTCGCAGTCGACGACAACTTGCCGCTCGCCGAGCAGCGTCATATCGCAGGCAGCGCGCAGGGCGCGGGCGATCAATCGCTGAATCTCAACCGTCCGTCCCGACTGTTTGCCTTTTGCCGCTTCACGGTCAACACGCTCTGGCGACGAACCCGGGAGCATCGAATATTCGGCTGTGACCCAACCTGTGCCACGTCCCTTCATCCACCGAGGAACATCTTCATCAATCGATGCAGTGCATAGCACTTTTGTTCGACCGACGGTGACGAGACATGAACCGTCAGACATCTCGGTGAAATCTCGCTCAAATGTAATTGGGCGCAGTTCATCTGGATTACGGCCATCCGGTCGCGACATCGTTCTCTTCCTCTCGAATATTCGTGCCCTGTCAGGCTAGGCGCTCATCGCTCCCAGCGTTCGGCTGCGACAAGATCAGAACCGAACAGAGTCGAGCCAAGGTCGCGGAACACGTCAACATCGCCGCTTGACAAGAAACGGCGGGAGCCAACCTTGTCACTCGCGTGCAACAGATCCATTTCGGTGAGGCGTTGACGGACAGCGAACGCGGTTTCATCTGCAGACGACACCAGAACAACCTCAGGACCCATGACCTCGCCAATCGTTCGAGCAAGAAACGGGTAGTGAGTGCATCCGAGTAGAAGCGTGTCGATGTTCGCAACCGCAAGCGGCGCAAGTAGGCGCTCCGCAAGCACCATCACCTCATCACCGCTCAACTGCCCACGCTCAACAAATTCGACGAAACCAGGGCAGGCTGCGCTCGAGAGTTCGGCCTCAACTTCGTGAGCCATCGCCGCTATCTCAACCGCATGAACGTAAGCCCCCGACGAAATCGTTCCCACCGTGCCGATCACTCCGACCCTTCCAGAACGAGAGGCTCGAACAACCGCTGACGCCCCCGGACCGACGACATCAAAGATCGGCACGGCTAGCTCGGATCGAAGGTGGTCAAGGCCAGCTGCCGTTGCCGTGTTACACGCCACGACAATCGCTTTCACGTCGAAGTCATCAACTAGTGAGTGCGCGAGTTCGCTTGCGTATTCGCGAACATCCTCGAGCGGCTTCGAACCATAGGGATACCGGCCGGTGTCGCCGATGTACACGTAATCTTCGGCTGGCAAGAGATCGATCAGGGCTCTGGCAACAGTGAGGCCTCCAAAACCCGAGTCAAAAATGCCGATCGGCCGTTCCACGTGTTCAACGCTACTGACGAGCCGCAGATGTTCGCGGTCAACTTAGAACTAGTCGTCGACGATGTCAGTTGCTCCGCCGTCGGCGTAATCGAGCGTTTTGATCGGCTCGATCGCTGATGTCACGATTCCAGCGAGATTCGCCACGATGCGCTTCCAGTAACGGTGCAACACCGCCCGAGGAACCGCCCAGTGCCCGGGTTCTTCAGAACGCATGTACTCATGAATCTTCTGCTC
>JAPOIQ010000336.1 GCA_029978815.1 bacterium | reverse complement strand
CTGCTGTTGAAATGCACTCCAACGGCTTCAGCTCCGTTCATGGCGGCGGCGAGTGCGACGCCTTGACCGAGTCCGCCGTCTTTGCCTGAGCCGGTGATGAGAACTCGTTTACCTGCGAAGGCGTCGGCGTGGACTCCATCGAAATCGAACTGTGCTGTGTCGGCGGTGAATGCCATGTAAAAACCTGCTTTCCGCGGGAACACTGAAACTTCCCGTTAGTGGTTGAGAGAGTAACGGGTGGCCGAGATGGAACATCGTTCGGGATGGCCCGAGCGCGAAGAATTGGTGTTAGCGATCGTCGGTTGATGTTGCGTTCTCGACGGCGTCGCCTAACTCGGGGCCCAGAAAGTTCATGAGTTCAAGAGCGCTCGAATAGTCGTGAGAAGTGATTCCGCCGAGGCGTAGCCATTGGTTGAGTGCACGTTTCGTGTACCGGATCGCATATTTCGGGCCGTGGGCGAGTCGCTCTGCGTAGTCGCGGGCAACGGTCATGAGGTCGTTGTGAGGCACGGCGAGACTGACGAGGCCGATGCGTTCTGCCTCTTCGCCGCTGAGCGGGTCAGATGTCAACAGATAGAGCTTCGATTTGGCCATGCCGCAGAGCAGCGGCCAAATCATGGCGGCGTGATCACCTGCAGCGAGACCCATTGCGATGTGCGGGTCGACGAGTTGGGCATTGTTTGCGGCAATTGAGATGTCAGCGAGCAGTGCTACTGCGAGCCCTCCGCCTTCGGCGGCACCGTTGATCGCTGCGATGACGGGTTTGTCGATGTTGATGATGCCGTAGACGATGTCGTTGCCTTCTTTTCCGAGGCGTTGCGCGAGTTCGAACGTGTCGTTTTTGCTGAGTTTCGGGATTGATTTGAGCCCTTGGATGTTGGCGCTTCGATAGAACTCGTCATCGGTGCCGGTCACGATGATGACGCGAACGCGATCGTCGTCATCGAGATGTCGCCAGATTGCTGCAACCTCTTTGTGGATTTCGGCTTGTTGCCTGCCGACTGACCCTGGTGAGGGAATGAGCACGGTGGCGATTCCGCTGTCATCGACCGTGATGTTGAGATGGTTGAACTTGCTGTACATGGGAGATGTGTTCCTCTCGTTGGTTGCGACGCGTGGTGTGACGCTACTTGCCTGAGTGTGAGCACGGGATCACCGTTGGAGTGACTCGTGGCGCAGAGGTCTGAACGGCAAGAAGTTTAGTTAGAATTGAGTAAAATAAGGTTAAGTTGATGTATCGTTTTAGTTGATGTCAAGTCTGCGCAGTGGCCGAAAATTCGCCGATCAATTTCGGAAATCTGGTGTAGTTGCTGTCGTCCTTGTGGTCTTCGCAGGGCTGGGTTTCGCTGCGAATGCAAGTGATGGGACGATCGATTTCTCCTCTGAGACAGCGCAGATCGTTCCTGCGTATGTGGCGGGAGCGTATGTGGAGGCTTGTCTCAATGAGTACTGTCCGGGGCCTGCAGACGGCGGCTATATCGGGGCGTTTTACGCTGAAGCTGCAGATGGTGACAGGGAGTTTGCGTGGTGCATTCAAGCGGGGGCGTTAATTGGCACAAGTGTGTTCAATACGTACAGTGAAGTGACGATTGATGGTCGCGTTTCGTATCTCACTTGGCGTTACGACAGAGACTTATTTGATGCAGGCGGCGTCGCTAATTACGAACTCGCTGCGGTGCAGGCCCTCGCGTGGGCGTGGGTTGCCGATGCGCGATTTGACCCGGATGTCTTTAGTGGAACGGATCCGTTGGAATGGGACGGGCTCACGCCGAGCACATGGACGTCGTCGCCGTCGAATCGTGTTGGATTTTCGACCAATAAGGCTGCGTTTACCTCTGATATGGGTCTTGCAACCCAGGCAACTTATGACCTTGCAGTCGAAGCTACAGCAAAAGCAGGCCCCTGGGGGCTTGTCACAAGCGCGTCAGGAGTGACTCTTTCAGGAAGTAATGGCCCGATCGAAGGAGAAGAAATCAGCTTCAATTCGGGTGGGTCTGTATCGACAGATTCGTCTGGGTTTGCGGCGTGGCCCACCGGGGCTACCTCTGCTTCAGTTGAGGGGCCAGGCACATCATTTGAAACTCGTCCTTCAGGCTCACAGGACGTGCTGGTGAGCACCGTCGGCATCGAACTGTCCGCAGACCGCCCTGCAGACAGTCCAACGCCGACGACAACGACTTCCACGACTACGACGACGGT
>JAPOIQ010000163.1 GCA_029978815.1 bacterium | reverse complement strand
TCGAATACGACTGTGCATTGGTGTGAAAGAGCGGCAAGAAGATCTGGGTTACGTCTGCCGAGGTAAGCCTCATATGGGCACAGTTCATCTGCATGCCCCAGACCACATTCGCATGCGTCCACAGAACAGCCTTCGGGCGAGACGTTGTACCTGAGGTGAACTGGATACCGAGGTCTGCGAGCGGATCGATCACACGCTCCGGTGCAACCGATCCCTCCCCGACAACATCGTCAAACTTCTCGTGTTCGATACCTGCCGGAACCTCGTTCGGTGTCCCTGCGTCAGTTGACGACAGGATCAGGAACCGAATCATCGGGGCAGCGTCAGCGACAAGTTGAGCGAACCCCGGAGAGGTAATGGCCCCAACAACACCCGCATGTTCAGCGAAGTACTCCATGTCTCTTGCAACCGACCGCGTGTTGGTCGACACTGCGACCGCGCCAATGCGAGCGCACGCAAACCATGAGATGACAAATTCTGGAGAGTTATCAAGATGAACGAGCACTCGATCACCGAGGTGCACACCGCGAGCGTGCAATGCCCCGGCGAGCGACTCAACCGCAGCTCCGAATTCAGAATACGAATAAGCCGATGGTGATCCGTCGAACGGCTCCCACACCATGAAGGGTTTTGAGCCGTAGGTTGCGACACGGGAGGCCAAGACCGACGGGACGTCGCGCCCTTCGACCATCGCCCACTTTCCGGCATCGATTCGATCTCGAAGATTACTCATGTCAATGATTCCCCCACTCGCCGTTCACCCCGTGAACTCTGATCTTCCGAAGCGTAGAACGACATGACGTATCGCTAGGAATCAGAACACCGGAAGCGCTTCTGCGACACTTATGAGATGTCGAACCCGTTCTCAGGATCTACTCAGCGAGTAGGCAATGTTGTGCAAGGTGAGTGGAGATCTCCTCGCCAGATGCTCCACGACCAAACCTATGACGGTCATGCGAGTGTCCACGATGACTCAATGGCCGAAGATCTTGGCCTTCCCGGAGCACCGATTGAAGGACCTACCCATTTCAGCCAGCTTGATCTGCTCGCATACGAAATATTTGGTGACGAGTGGTTTGTCACCGGCTCTGTCAGCTCTCACTTTGAAACTATGGTCGTGGAGGGCGAACGCGTGAAAGCCTTCGCCCAGCAGACCGACAGTCATACTGCAGAAGCTTGGGCTGAAAAAGAAAATGGCGACCGGGTGCTCACCGCATCGCTCACCGTGAGAGGAGCGACAACTCTGCTGTCTGAGCGACTTGCCGCCGCCCAAGCAAAAGACCCAGGTGAACTATTCATCATCGACCGACTTGAACCTGGGATGACGACTGGACCTGACGACGCCACCCTCACCATGAATGACCGCAATGGCGATCTGTACCCGTTCTCTCTCGCGGAAAAACTTGCTGCCATCACCGAACCATGCCGGTGGTACGTAGACGCAGCCTCAAGCCCGTGGGGGCAGGCTGTCGTTCCGTCTGAGATGTTGAGTGTGATGGGCCATCGAAGCGGATCGCACTTACCTGTTCGTGGGCCGTCGGTCGGATTGTTCGTTGATCTTGAGGTATGTCGTTACCGGCCCGTGCTTGTCGACTCGAACTACTCGGTAACGCACGAGGTCGTCGCAATGGGCCAGAGCAGACGCGTCGAGTCGTATTGGACTCGATCATCAATCGTTGACAGCGATAGCCAGGTCGTCGCCGACGTGCTGCTCCATCAGGGAGTGTTCAAAGCATCGTACGCCGACTACCCGCCACAGTCCTCGTGACGAACTGTTATGTGACGTAAAGAATGAACCACGGCAGGGTGAACACAGATACAAGCGTCCCTGCCATCACGATCGTTGCGGTTTCGTCCGCGCGCGCCTCAAGTTCAATCGCAATCACTGCAGCGAACACCGCAGCTGGCATTGCAGCCTGAAGCACGATTGCGCCTGCTGCGTCGCCCGTGAGCCCAAGTCCTGCAGCGATTGGAATTGCGACAACCGGTTGAACAAGCAACTTCGCCACAAGCGAACGAGTGACATCGATATCAAACTTCGGGCGCCCGATTCCATGCAATTGAATGCCGAGGGTCACGAGCATGACTGGGATAATCGCTCCTGCAAGCAGACCAATGGGCCGATCGACGACCAATGGCAAGTTGAGATCGAGCGAATTCACTAGCAACGCTGGGGGAATCATCAGCGTCATTGGTGAACGGAGTGCTCTGCTGAACCCGGCAAGCCCACCGTCGGCCAGTGTGACGGCAAGGATCAATCCAAGGCCGTTGACGACGACCATCGCAACTGCGGCATATGGGCGAGCGCCATCATCGAAACTAAAAAGCACAATCGCCAAACCGAAGTTCCCGACGTTTCCGTACGCGCCCGTTGTCACGATTGCGGCCCGACGATCTCTTGGAACCCTCCACGCCATCACATATGCAATGAATGCGGACACTGCAAATGCACCTGCCGAAGCGAGACTCAACCGTCCGAGTATCCGAGGAGCGAGATCTGCGCGGCTTAGCGCATCGAACACGAATGCAGGGCCGATCAACCAGTAGGCGAGCTTTGCAAGGGGCTGAGCCGGGATGAACAGCCACTTGCCGACCGCAACACCTGCGATCACCAAGACGAGAACCGGACCGAGAATGTCGAAGAGGATGCGCACAATTTCGGTCACGCGCCACACCGTACCGACCGGCTCTGCTCAAGAAACGCTCTGAACATTGGGACACCATGTCTTGCCCCACGTATCCTGACGGGCAATGAGCCAAACAATCCATGTCGCAGCCGGAAATGAATGGTGGCGTAATGCCGTCGTCTACCAGGTGTACCCACGGTCGTTTGCCGATGCGAACGGCGATGGCACAGGTGACGTTGAGGGAATTCGCTCGAAGATCCCGTATCTGGCTCAACTCGGGGTGGACGCAATTTGGATTAACCCGTGGTACCCGTCACCGCTACTTGACGGTGGCTACGACGTTGCTGATTATCGCTCAATTGACCCGATGTTTGGAACGCTCGATGATGCGAAGCACCTCATCGCTGATGCCCATGCAGCCGGAATTCGCGTCATCGTCGACCTCGTTCCTAATCACACGTCGTGGGATCACAAGTGGTTCGTGGCAGCTCGAGCCGCCGACCCCGGAAGCCCGGAGCGCAACCGGTACATCTTCCGCGACGGCAAAGGCGATCACGGTGAACTCCCTCCGACCAATTGGTCATCAGTATTTGGCGGACCTGCGTGGAGCCGGTGCGACGATGGCCAGTGGTATCTCCATCTCTTTGACATCAGTCAGCCTGATCTCAATTGGGATAACCCGGAGGTTCGAGAAGAGTTCTGCGACATTTTTAGATTCTGGATTGACCTAGGAGCAGACGGCTTCCGAATCGACGTTTCTCATGGGCTCGTAAAGGATCCATCGTTTCCTGATGTCGACCTTGCGAGTGAAATTTTGACCGTCGGGCATATCGACAACCACCCCCATTGGGATCGAGATGAGGTGCACGAGATCAATCGCGAATGGCGGGCGGTTCTCGACGAAAAACAGGCTGACCTCGGAAAAGAACTCATGATGGTTGCCGAGGCCTGGGTGAAGCCAGGGAGCGTTCCCCTGTACCTCCGACCGGACGAGTACCACCAGTCGTTCAACTTTGATTTCCTTGGATGCCCGTGGGATGTGAGCCAAATGAGGGCATCGGTCAACCGGGCACTTGTCGACGCCGCCTCAGTGAATTCCTCTGCAACCTGGGTGTTGTCGAACCACGATGTCGTCCGGCATGCAACTCGCTACGGCCTGCCCTCAGGAACTGATTATCAAGAATGGCTGATGACCGGACCTGCCGAGCTCTGTGACCGAGCCCTCGGACTTCAGCGAGCCAAAGCCGTCACCATGATGCTGCTCGCGCTTCCCGGTTCGACCTACATCTATCAAGGCGAAGAACTTGGGCTTCACGAAGTGAATGACCTTCCGCACGATGTTCTTGACGATCCGGTGTGGCGCCGATCAGAGAACACTCGCAAAGGCAGAGACGGTTGCCGTGTACCAATTCCGTGGTCGCAGACAGGTCCCTCATTCGGATTCGGTGACAACGCCCCATGGCTTCCTCAACCTCCCGAATTTGGTGCTCAATCGGTTCAAGCGCAAGACGGTGTCGATGGATCGGTGCTCGAGTTCTACCGGTCAGCGCTTGCGTTGAGGTCAACGCACTGGGTCAACAGCGGTGACCTCACATGGCTTGATCTTGGTGAGGACGTCATCGCCTTCGAGCGAAACGGCTTCGCATGTGTTACCAACTTTGGAGTCAACGAATTTGCGCCTCCCCATGGAGAGTTGATGCTCGCATCGACTCAACCCCAACGTGAGGGCGTAATCGACCCGAACTCAACCGCGTGGATCGACCTTCGCTGACGTGGATACGCAGCGCGAATATTGCGACTGCTACAACAAAT
>JAPOIQ010000260.1 GCA_029978815.1 bacterium | reverse complement strand
GGAAGGTGGCGCGCTCCGCCTCTGGGTTGTCCGCGTCTGGATCCGAGCGAACGAGGTAATCGGGGTGTCCGCCTCCAACTCGTGTGGTCTTCATTCGACGGTTTGCAGCAAGGTCTGCTGGGCCGAGAGACAGTCCCTGCATACGCGGTGAGGCGAGACAGATCTCTTCGACGTTCGCAACGCCCCGAGCGGTCTCAAGAATCGCGTGAATCAAGATCGGACGACTGAGGCCTGCTTCTGCTTCAAGTTGGGCGATAAGTCGATCTGCGTAGTGAATGTCTTCAGCACCCTCAACTTTCGGGAGGATGATGACATCGACAGCGTGCCCTGCCTCGATGACAGCAGCACGAATGTCGGCGAGACACCAAGGAGAGTCAAGGCTGTTGACCCTGGTCCATAACTGGGTCGAACCAAAATCAACGTTCTGAGCGACGTCGACAAGACCTGCCCGGGCTGCATCTTTTTCTGCCATGGGAACGCCGTCTTCAAGGTTGGCAACGAGCACATCGACTTTGCCGACAAGTGAAGGCACTTTGCTTCGCATCTTCTCGTTATTCGGTGGGAAGAAGTGAAGCATTCGGCTCGGCCGAAATGGGATCTCGCGAACCGGTTCAGGAGCGCCGACGGCGAGAGGACGGAAGAAATCTTTAGGTGAACGCACACCCAGACGCTACGCGCCAGAAGAGCCGTTTGAAAAACTGCGCAGCCATTGTGGAAGGCGGGTCGCTCGGCCTTCTGGGGTAACGGCGCCATGAACGGTGACGCCGGTGGAGTGAATTACGCCGTCGACCGTGAGGAGATACACCATCTGGAACGTTGCTCGAGTGACCGGACCCATCGCGACATGCACGTCGACAACGTCATCAAATTTCAGCGGCTGTCGGTATTGCACGCCGGCTTCGAGGACTGCCATGTCAACACCTTCGGCACGGATTTCGTTGTAGGGGTGACCGATGTGGCGCAGATACTCGACCCGTGCTTCTTCGAGATAGGGGAGGTACCTGCTGTGATGAACAATTCCCATCGCGTCGGTTTCGGCGAACCGAACGCGGATGCGATGCGAAAAGTCGTATGCCGAAGCATCTGTCGGTGGTTCGATAGACATTCTCACAACCCTCTACCGTATCGTGCTGGTGTGAGGAGTCGTGAGCAATGACCCCGGCAGTGCTGCTGATGACTGAGCGGTCAATGTCATTTCGCGTCTGCGAGTACGTACACGATCCTGCCAACAAGAATTTTGGGCTCGAAGCAGCTGAGGCCCTCGGCCTCGACCCTCATCAGGTCTTTAAAACGCTGATCGTTCTCGCCGAAAATAAAGAGATGTGCGCTGTCGTCCCAGTGAGCGGGCAATTGTCGTTGAAATTGTTTGCTGCAGCCGTCGGGGTGAAGCGGGTTGAAATGTGCCCACCTCCACGTGCAGAGAGGGCAACTGGCTATCTCGTTGGCGGTATCTCGCCGATCGCTCAGCGACGTCAACTTATGACGGTCATCGACGAAACTGCTCAGTTATATGACGAGGTGTTTGTGAGCGGCGGACGACGTGGGCTCGACCTTGCGGTTGCGCCGGATGACCTAGCGCTGATCACCGAGGGAACATTTGCTGAGATTGCCGCAGATTGATGCGAAAGCGATCACAGCCCCGACGGATGTCGTAGAGAAGCCTCGATACGTGCAACGCGTGTTCGAGCAGGTGGATGAGACGCACGCAGTCGTTGACGCCATCCGACACTGCGTTGGCCACCGCCGTGCGTGATCACCGTTGAGAGCGCAGCGGCAAGTTCGGGGCCGTATCCGAGCCGAACACTTCGTTGATCAGCGTCGAATTCAGAACGATGCCCAACGAGATTCCCGACAGCATCACTGGCGTACAGCACGCTGAGAAACATCCACGACAACCCTGTCAGTACTCCTGAAATTGTTTTTCCAATGGCGGTGAGCGCCGAGGAATGGGCGACGAATGTTTCTGTTGCGGCTCGGGCGACGTTCTTCACTGCGAAGCCGATGCGGGCAAGAGCGATGACCGGCAGCGAATACCAGTGGATCAGCGTGAGCGAGATTGTGTGAAGACCTAGATGGTGGGAGAGTTCGTGTGCGAAGACTCCTGCAAGCTCGCGACGACCAAGTTGCCGGAGTGCGAAGGTCGTCGTGACAACGAGGTGTCCACCGCAGGCGAATGCGTTGAGTTCATCGGCGTCAATGACGCGCAGCACGAATCGATTGGGGTTGATTCCTGCCGAACGCGTCACCTCCTCCCAGGCGGGTTGAGCAGCAGTCTTCTCTTCAGCGGTGAGTGCTCGTGCACCCAATGCGGGAGCGAGGAGAAGCGTTTGAGCAAACCGAAGAAACAGACAGACCGCCGCCGCTGTCCATCCGAGAGGAAGGACCCAAAACGAGACTGTGACACCAAGCCAACCGAGCCCAGCATTCAGTGGAATCCAGAAAAGTCGGAACGAAATCAATGAAAACGGAAGCACAACGGCGAGAGGCGCAAGTGCAGCGAGCGACGATATATCGACGGCACGTCGCAAGGAGTGCGGCGGTGAGCGATCCACATATAAAGGTTACGTAGAGAGCGCAAAGGTTTCTCATCGCTGTGCGTCAGGCAGAATGAGGGTATGTCCGAAGATACAGCGTCGACTCCACCGATTCTTCCGGGGGCAGAACCCCTCTCTCACACTGCCGGCTCGGCGACTGGGGTGCTCGTTCTTCACGGGTTCACCGGCAATCCATCGTCTGTGAGGATTCTCGCGGAGGCTGCGGTGACAAATGGTCTTGACGTTGAAATGCCTCGCCTACCAGGCCACGGCACAACGGTCGAGGACATGATGACCACCGGTTGGGATGATTGGTTTGGCGCGGCACTTCGTTCCTTTGATGCGCTCGCTGAGCGTTGCGATCGTGTCGTCGTGGCTGGCCTT
>JAPOIQ010000160.1 GCA_029978815.1 bacterium | reverse complement strand
TGATGGGCACAAAGTCCCGCTCTACGGCGATGGCGACAATATTCGAGACTGGATCCATGTCGAGGACCACAATCGGGCGGTTCAGGTGGTGCTTGAGAAGGGCGAGATCGGGGAGATTTATAACATCGGTGCCCACAACGAAATCACAAACCGCGAAATCACCTACCGACTCCTCGAATTGTGCGGTCGCGATGAGTCGTTTATCGAGCCCGTCGCAGACCGGCTCGGTCATGACCGTCGCTATTCAGTTGACATCGACCGGGTGAGCGCGCTCGGGTGGTCGCTGACTCGCGACTTTGAAACAGGCCTCTCCGAGACAGTGGAGTGGTACCGGGATCGTCGAGACTGGTGGGAACCTCTGAAGGCGCGAATTTCTCGCTGACTTTCGGCAACAATGGACGTATGAAGATTCTCGTCACCGGTGCTGGTGGGCAACTCGGCCACGACGTCGTGTCTCACTGCCAACTCCTCGGTGATGACGTCACCGGGGTGTCAAGGGCCGAGCTTGATGTCACCCAACGAGACCATGTGCACGCCGTGATTTCGTCCCTTCGCCCCGATGCGGTGATCAACTGCGCTGCGTGGACTGCGGTCGACGCGTGCGAATCGAACCGCGAATACGCGTTCACCGCTAACGCTCTCAGCGTGCGCTGGCTACGAGAGGCCACCGCTCGTTCAGCTAGTCACCTCGTGACGATCAGCACTGACTACGTCTTCGACGGAACAAAAATCGAGCCCTATGACGAATGGGACACGCCGAACCCGCAATCGATATACGGAGCATCAAAACTTGCAGGGGAGCGCGAAGCAGGCCCCGATGCGGCGATCGTTCGGACCTCTTGGGTTTGCGGAGAGCATGGCTCCAACATGGTGGCCACCGTGTTAAAGCTGATCAACGAACATGATCAACTGTCATTTGTTGATGATCAGCGCGGATGCCCAACGTTTACCGCCGATCTCGCTCCGGCGCTCCGTCAACTCGCCGTTGAACGTCGAGCTGGAATCCATCATCTGACGAATTCACGTCCCGTGAGTTGGTTTGAGTTTGTCCAAGAAATTGTCTCTGCGGCAGGGAGGGATCCATCGATGGTGCTGCCGATTCCGACATCAGACCTTGACCCTCCTCGTCCTGCTCCGCGCCCGATGAACAGCGTTCTTGATAATGCCGTTTGGCGGGTTGCCGGGTTGGAGCCGTTGCGCGACCATCTTGAACCACTCAGGGAACTTGTTGCCTCGCTGCATGGCAACAACTGAGTGCCGAACTGGGGCAGGATGTATCCCGTGCGCGTTGCCTACACCGTGGAACAATGCTGGCATGACGTGCCAGGCGGGACAGCGACGTCAATGCTTCGACTCGCTCAAGAACTCGCACAACATGACGGTATTGAGGTCGTTGGAGTAGCCGGCCGCCATCGCAAACCACCTCAGCCCGGTTACGAGCCAACGATTCCAGTTGTAACTCTGCCGCTCGCTCGACCGTGGTTGTACGAATCTTGGCGACGGCTGAAGTGGCCCGTCGTCGAATCGGCGACCGGCCCGGTCGACGTGTGCCACTCGACGGCAGGAATTCCTGCACCCTCATACGCTCCTGGAGTGGTCACCATCCACGATGTCGCATTTTTGAAGCGACCAGATCGGCTCACTCGGCAAGGTGCTCGTGTGCTCACAAACGCAGTTGAGCGTGCTCGTCAGGCGGCTGCGATTGCATGTCCGAGCAATATTGTCCGCAATGACCTTCTAGAAGCCGGTTTTCCCTCTCATTCTGTTTCAGTTGTGCCATGGGGGGTTGATGTTGAAGACGTCTCAGAAACCGAAATCGAAAACGTCCGCGAGATCTATGGGCTCCCTCAAGAATTCGTTCTCGCCGTAGCCACGCTCGAACCACGAAAGAATCTCCCTCGGCTCATTGACGCCCATGCCCGTGTTGCTGATGCCCCGCCATTGGTGATTGCGGGACCGTCGGGATGGGGTGGAATTCCGGCCGCTCTCCAAACATCGTCCGAGCGTGTCTTTCTTGCGGGCCACGTTGAGCGCTCACATTTGCGGGCGCTGTACTCGGCAGCCGAATTGATGGCGTATCCGAGCGAGGAGGAGGGTTTTGGGCTGCCAGTGCTCGAGGCCATGGCGGCTGGCACCCCGGTCGTGACGAGCCAAGGCACCGCTACCGAAGAAGTTGCTGGTGGAGCCGCACAGTTAGTTGATCCATTCGACATCGACTCAATCGCCGATGGGATATCTCGGGCCCTCGACAACGCAAGCGATCTCGCTGTGAGGAGCATCGAGCGCGCGAAACGATGCTCCTGGGCGGCCGCCGCTGAAAGCATGATTGGGGTCTATAGCGCGGTGAGGGCTCAGTCGTGACCTCACGAGGTCCTGTCTCCGCTCACGTCAATTTGCTGTGGTGTGCACATGGGCGTGTCGGCGGGTCAGAGGAATACTTGGTTCGACAACTTGCAGGCCTTTCACTTGTTGAACTTGGCGCGGACGAGCCGTTGATCAACTGCACTCTCCACCTTGGACGAGCGCTCGCAGATGCCCGTAACGAGCTTCGATCAATGCATCAGGTGGTGGCCTCGCTCAATGTCGATCGCCGAAGCATTCGAATGGTCGTCGAACACACTGCGCTTGCTCGCTCAACACGTGGGGCTGACCTCGTCCACCATGGGGGCGGCACGCTCCCGTTGATCCGACCTGCTGTTCCGACGGTGCTCACAATTCATGATCTGCAATACCTGCGGTTTCCGGAATACTTCTCGACGGCTCGGTTGAGATATCTGCGGGCAATGATGCCCCGCTCAGCGAAGGCGGCAACCGTGGTTGTGACACCAACCGCTCATGTCGCTGACGATGTCGCAAATGCTTTCGGTATTACAAGGGAGAAGATTTTCGTGGTACCCCACGGTGTGCCGGCGCTCTCTGCTGATCGCATGGAGAGCGAGCAACAGCGGTCGCAAATTGGCGGCGACGGCCCGATGATCGTGTACCCCGCAATCACACACCCGCATAAAGGGCACCTCAAACTCATCGAGGCTGTCACGAACTTTTTGCCGGAGGCACGCCTTGTTCTCATCGGCGGAGTCGGTGCCGCAGAAGATGATGTGCTCGCTGCAATCAATGCCGCACCTCATTCTCAACAGATCATGCGACTGGGTCGCGTTCCTGATGGCGTTCGTAATGCGCTCATCGCAGCTGCTGATGTCGTCGCTATTCCGAGCGAAGAAGAGGGTTTTGGAGCGCCTGTCATTGAAGCGATGGTGCTTGGGACTCCAGTTGTGTGCAGTCAAATTCCGGCGCTTGTCGAGGTCGCTGGAGATGCAGCGGTGCTCGTTGAGAATGATCCGAGCAGTATCGCCAAAGGAATTCAGACGGCAATTTCCTCAGGGGACCGATATCGAGAATTAGGTCGTATCCGAGCCAACGACTTCACACTCGAAGCATCTGGTCAAGCATTGAGGCAGGCGTACCTGCGAGCGGTGGGTCACTCATGAAAGTTGTCGTGCTCTGCCCTCATTTCGCGCCCGATACTGCACCTACGGGCACCGTGATGACGGGAATTGTCGCTGGGCTTGCAGCACGAGGCCACGAGGTGCACGTCGTTACCTCACTTCCTTGGTACCGCACCCACAAGATTGAATCTGGATGGTCAGGCCGACTCATCCGCCGAGAGATCACCGAGTGGGGGTCAATCACGCGAGTGCATCCATTCCCTGGAGGAGATAAGGCGAACCTGCTTCGTCGGGCGCTCGGTTTTATTGGATTCACTGCGTTGGCTGGGCTTGCAGCATTGCGGCCGGGAGGCTGGTTCAGAAAAGTGGATGCTGTTCTTTCTATGAGCCCGCCGCTCACACTTGGGCTTACGGGATGGCTCGTTGCCAAGATTCGGCGCGGCCGCTTTGTCTTTAATATCCAAGACGTCTTTCCTGACGCTGCGGTGAAGACGGGTGCAATTACGAATCCTCTCATCATTCGAGTTGCATCGATTCTCGAACGCGGGTCGTATCGGCGTTCAGATGTTGTGACGGTGTTGAGCGACGACCTTGCGGAAAATGTCAACGCCAAACTGTCCGCTAGGGCGAAGTCGTCGACGAGCGTTGAAGTGATTCCGAACTTCGTCGACACCGAACTCCTTGCGCCAGCAGATGGCACCCCATACAGAGAGGAGCTCGGTCTTGGCATCGGTCCGGTGGTGATGTACGCCGGCAATCTTGGTTTCTCCCAATCGATTGATCTCGTCATCGGTCTCGCAGAGCAGCGACCTCATATCTCGGTTGTTATCAATGGGGATGGGGCGATGCAAGATGCGGCACGTCACGCCGCTGAGCGGCTGAACAACCTTCACTATGTCGGATATCAACCTGCTGAGCGCCTTGCAGAGGTGCTTTCCGCCGCAGATATCCACCTCGTTCCGCTTCGCGCCGGTCTTGGTTCGGTGAGTGTGCCCTCGAAGACCTACTCGAT
>JAPOIQ010000071.1 GCA_029978815.1 bacterium | reverse complement strand
GACCCGTTGTTGCAAGGTGAAATGCTTGACGAACTGCGAGTGGAATCTCGTCGGCCGTCATGACAAGTTCGTTGTGCTTCGTACATGAGCGAGTGATTCCAACCGTGTCGCATTCTTGGAACGCGTCAGAGCCAATCGCAGAAGTGCCGACCTGACCGGTGATGCCGACCATCGGGACAGAGTCCATATATGCGTCCATCAGCGGCGTCACAAGGTTTGTTGCCGCAGGACCGGAGGTCACCATTGCCACACCTGGTCGCCCAGTGACATGGGCGTATCCCTCTGCCATGTGACCAGCACCCTGCTCATGACGCACGAGGATGTGGCGGATTGTCGACTCAAGAAGTGGGTCGTATGCCGGCAAAATGCATCCACCTGGCAATCCAAAAATGGTGTCGACCTGCTCCATCTCGAGCGCCTTGATCAGAGCCTGGGCTCCGGTCATGCGAGTAGATGATGTGCTCATTGGTTCTCCTGGTCGGTGGTCATATTCGTCGAAATCTTGCGGTGAAAAACGGAACGACCCCCCGATGTCGGGAGGTCGGTGCGCACGCGGTGTGAGGTCCGGTGCGCTACCGGATGCCTACTACGAGATCAAGGTACACGCGCAGTGCTGTTTTCATCGCCTCATAGTGTGCCAGTCTGCGCCGCAGAACACAAATACGGGTCGTGTTCGCACTCGGTCAGGTGCTTGCACACCTGCCAAAACCGTTGCAAATCGGCGCAATTAGGCAGAAATCACCTGGTGAACGACCACATCGTGTGACTCTTGCGGTAGGACCTCTACGACCTGTTCTGAAAAGCACACCCCAACCGTTTTGGCCCGACCATTGATGTTAGGTAAGAACCTGTCATACCACCCTCCACCTTGCCCAAGTCGGTGTCCGGCCGCGGTGAACGCGAGTCCTGGCACAACAATGAGGTCAGGAACCTCTGGGTCGGGTTCATCTTCAGGAACGACGATGGCAAGGCCTTTCGCCCTTAGCCAGTCGCAAAACGTGTCCAACAATGGCTCCCCTTTCACCGAATCGAACACCATCACGACTGCCGGATCTTGTTCTTGTGCGACCTCGATCAGGGCACGACAGATCATCTCCGATCGACGTTCCACATCGTCAGCCCTCAACTCTCGGCGCCATCTGCGGAGTTGTGCCCGAAGTTGAGACTTTGTGTCATTCACCTCACCCACATCAGCACCGTACTTCTCACATGTCTCGCAACTCAGCCGCAAACGCATAGTGTCGGAAGGGTGAGTGCTATCGATCCAAAAGAATTTCGTAACGTCCTCGGACACTTCCCCACCGGTGTCACTGTCGTCACCGGCATAGATGGCGATGAGCCAATCGGCCTCACCATCGGGTCATTTACGTCAGTCTCGCTTGATCCGCCAATGGTTGGATTCCTCCCCGGCAAAGACTCGTCAACGTGGGCGGCAATTCAACAGAGCGGAAGTTTCTGCGTCAACGTTCTAGGCAATCATCAGGCCGAGGAGTGCTGGACATTCGCAAAGCCAGCCGAGGGCTCACGCTTTGACGGCCTGACATGGCATTCCGAGTCAACCGGATCGCCAGTGATTGATGGCTCACTCGCATGGATCGACTGCACCATCAACCAGGTATTCGAGATGGGTGATCATCTGTTCGTACTTGGAGATGTCGCTGCACTCGCTGGAGGTGCTGGCGACCCGCTGCTGTTCTTCAAGGGTGGGCTGGGAACTTTTGCAGGGTCCTGACACAACCCCTTATCGAGGTTTCATTCTTGCTGACATCGCGGTCGTCGCGCTGTTCGTTCTCATTGGAAGGAACGAACACAACAGCGGATCTCAGTTTCTCGATTATCTCTCAACGGTGAGCCCATTTGTGATTGCGATCGCAATCGCTTGGTGCAGCCCACAGGTACGCCGGTCGCCAACATCAGCAGTAGCTGGCCTCATCATGTGGGCAGCCGTCATTCTTTTCGGAATGACGTTCCGTCGGGTCATGTTCGGCGATGGCACCGCGCTCCCATTCGTCATCGTCGCCGCCATCTTTAACGGCGTCCTCCTGCAAGGTTGGCGAGGCATTGCTCGTGCACGACAGCGACGCCCCGACCGCGGCGTCCCGAATGGGTGACCGAATCAGACCGGGTTGGTAATTGCACCCTTTTCGGCGCCCTGTGCCAGACGGGCGTATTTCCCGAGCACACCGGTTGTATAACGAGGTTCAATTGGACTCCAGCCCTCACGACGGCGAGCAAGTTCTTCCTCATCAACGAGCAGATCGAGAGCGAGAGTTGGGACGTCGATTCGGATGATGTCACCGTCTTGAACGAAAGCGATCGGCCCACCATCGACAGCCTCAGGAGCAACGTGTCCAATGCAGAACCCCCAGGTACCACCTGAGAATCGGCCGTCGGTGATCAATGCACAATCTGCACCACGCCCAACGCCCTTCAACGCTCCGGTGATGGCAAGCATCTCACGCATACCCGGGCCGCCCTTCGGGCCCTCGTAGCGAATAACGATCACCGTGCAAGGCTGAATTTCGCCACCCATGACTGCCGCCATCGCACCATCTTCACCATCGAACACTCGGGCAGCTCCCTCAAAGGTGCGTTGATCCTCCGTGAGGCCTGCGACCTTCACAACCGAACCCTTCGGAGCGAGCGAGCCGGTGAGAATGTTCAGCCCACCCTCTGGGTTGATCGGCTGCGAGATCGGGTACACCACAGTTCCATCAGGTGCTGGCGGATCGATTTCCGCAAGGTTCTCGGCCATCGTCTTACCGGTCACCGTCACCTCATCACCGTGAAGCAGACCTTCCTCAAGAAGATGCTTCAGCACAACTGGAACACCGCCGATGCGGTCGAGGTCAGTCATGTGGAACTTGCCGCCGGGCTTCATGTCTGCAAAGTGCGGAACGCGTGCGGCAATGCGGTTGAAGTCTGCGAGTTCAAGATCGACCCGAGCCTCATTCGCAATCGCCAACAAGTGCAACACGGCATTTGTTGAACCACCGAGAGCATTTGCCACCGTGATCGCGTTTTCAAATGCACCCTTGGTCAAGATGTCATGGGGTCGAAGACCGATCTTTAACATATTGATCACCGCTTCGCCCGCACGACGTGCGTCGTTCTCTCGGCGCCGATCGACAGCGGGAGGAGATGCGGACCCCGGAAGGCTGAGACCCAACGCTTCACCAATCGATGACATGGTGTTCGCAGTAAACATTCCACCGCAGGCTCCTTCACCTGGACATGCGTTCGACTCGATTGCATGGAGTTCATCTTCAGAGATCGTGCCCGCGGCACAGGCGCCAATCGCTTCGAACACGCTGGTGACATCAAGCGCTTTTCCGTTGAGGTAACCCGGCAGGGTCGAGCCGTTATAGACAAAGATTCCCGGCAGGTCGAGACGAGCGATTGACATCATCATGCCCGGCATCGACTTGTCGCATCCGCCGAGGGCAACAACACCATCGAGACGCTCAGCATGAATCACAGCCTCAACCGAGTCACAGATGATTTCGCGGCTGACAAGCGATGCACGCATTCCTTCGTGACCCATAGAGATGCCGTCGGATACGGTGATCGTTCCGAACTCAAGTCCGATGCCGCCCGAGCGTTGCACACCGTCTTTGGCAGCCTCGGCAAGTCGTCGGAGGCTGAGATTGCATGGGGTGATCTCGTTCCAAGAGGACGCGATGCCGACCTGAGGCTTCTCCCAGTCGTCATCGGTTAAACCGACCGCACGCAGCATCGCGCGAGCTGCAGCTTTCTGGATGCCGTCGGTTACGTCTCGAGAACGTGGCTTGATATCTACAGAAGTCTCAGATGGACGATCACTCATACCCACACGCTAATGCTGCGGGCTCACGGCATCATCGTTCGGAGCGGTCAGCCTTTGCGAGCATTCAGCATTGCGGTAACCGCTTTGCCGTCTGCCTGGCCACGTGATGCCTTCATCACATGACCGACGAGAGCACCCATTGCCTTGCCGTCTCCGGCACAGAATTTTGCCCACGCATCCGGGTCAGCAGCGATCGCGTCATCGACGTAACCGTCAAGTTCGGAGGTATCCATCGCTTCAAAACCTCGCGCTGCCGCCATCGCAGCCGGGTCTCCACCACCCTGTTCGACGAGATCGCCAAGGAGAGTCTTCGTTTGTGTTGAGGTGAGGTCGCCTGCAACTTCCATTGCAACCAAGGCCGCGAGGTCGGCAGCAGGCACCGTCGGCTCGCTACCTTGCTCAGCGAATGCCTCCTTCACATGAATGAGGACACGATCGGCTGCTCCGCCAATCTCTGCAACCGCAACCACGTAGTCGTCTTGTCGGCGTTCGACGACGGTCGCGATCGCTTCGCTGTCCGCAGCCTGACCGGTTAGTTCAGCGAGTCGTACCCGACGGGCTGCGGGCAACATTGGAAGCTGCGACCGAACGGCGTTAATCCAGTCTGCACCGGGGTCGAGCGGAACGAGGTCAGGATCTGGGAAGTAGCGGTAATCGTCCGCATCTTCTTTAGTTCGAAGCGTGTGGGTGCGACCGTCGCCTTCGTCCCAATGTCGTGTTTCTTGGCGAATCACTTCCCCATCAGAAATCATCGCGACCTGGCGCCGAGCCTCATAATCGATTGCTCGACCGAGCGAACGAACAGAGTTCACATTCTTGATCTCGCAGCGGGTTCCGAACTCTTCTCCTGGCCGCCGAACGCTCACGTTCGCGTCAACGCGCATTGATCCTTCTTCCATTCGCGCATCAGAGGCGCCGATTTCAACAAGGATTCCGCGAAGTTCGTTGACGTATTGGCGAGCTTGCTCCGGTGACCTGATATCAGGGCGGCTGACAATTTCAACGAGTGGAACACCTGCACGGTTGAAGTCGATGAGCGAACCCTCACTTCCGTGAATTCGACCCGAGCCACCGATGTGCGTGCTCTTGCCGGTGTCCTCTTCGAGGTGCGCGCGTTCGATCCCAATCACAATGCCGTCGGCGATCTCGAGATGCCCATCGACATTAAGAGGGCGGTCATATTGCGAAATCTGGTACGCCTTCGGCATATCTGGGTAGAAGTAGTTCTTTCTCGCAAAGGTGCACGACTGAACCGTGCAGTTGAGAGCAAGCCCGATCCGCATTGCGAGCTCGACAGCATGGCGGTTGAGCACCGGAAGGGCGCCTGGAAGTCCAAGGGAAACCGGGTCAATGTTTGTATTCGGGTCATCGCCGAACCGGTTCGGTGAACCCGAGAACAGTTTCGTTTCGGTAGCGAGCTCTACGTGCACCTCGAGGCCGACGACCATTTCAAAGCCGTCATGCGTCCACATCGTTGCATCAGACATGTGCACCTCCTGCTGCGCGCTCAAGCTCCGCTGCAACGGCAAACATCGTCGGCTCTCCCATCTCAGGCGCAAGCACTTGCACGCCGATTGGCAGGTCGTTCTCGCCTGATCCAAACGGAATACTCATCGCCGGATGCCCAATGAGGTTCGACGGAATCGTGTATGTATCACACAAGTACATCGCGAGTGGGTCCGACGTTTTCGAACCAAACGGGAACGCAACACTCGGCGAGGCCGGGGTGATGAGCGCATCGACCGACTCGTACGCCGTAGCAAAATCTTGAGCCATGAGGCGTCGAACCTTCAAGGCTTTGCCGTAGTAGGCGTCGTAGTACCCAGCCGAGAGGGCATAGGTGCCGAGCATGATTCGGCGTTTCACCTCGGGGCCAAAACCGTGGCCTCGGGTTGCCATATACATCGAGTTTGTATCGGCGGCCTCTACTCGAGACCCGAATCGAACCCAATCGTAACGAGCAAGGTTTGACGACGCCTCTGCGGGAGCGATGAGGTAATACGCAGTCAAGCCATAGGTGAACGCCGGAATCGAAACATCAACGATTTCTGCCCCAGCTGCCGCGAGTACTTCAAATGCACGATCGACCGACGCAACCACATCAGCATCAGCCCCAGTCGGAAGGTCGACAATTCGACCGATACGCAGCCCCGCAACACCCCGATCGAGTGACTCACCGAGAGAAGGGAACGGCTGAGGAATTGAGGTTGAATCGCCTGGATCGTGACCGGCGATAACTTCCAGCATCAACGCGGCATCGGCAACATCGTGGGTGAACGGGCCGATCTGATCAAGACTTGAGGCAAATGCAATAAGTCCAAGTCGACTCACTGCTCCGTAGGTGGGTTTGACGCCAACCAGTCCACACAATGCCGCCGGTTGACGAATCGAACCGCCAGTGTCGGATCCAAGGGACATCGCAGCAAACCCTGCGGCTACAGCGGCAGCAGATCCGCCCGACGAGCCGCCTGGCACACGGCTGGTGTCGAGAGGGTTGCGGGTGGGTCCGAATGCCGAGT
>JAPOIQ010000320.1 GCA_029978815.1 bacterium | reverse complement strand
GTTGTCGCGAGTGAAGATGCCAACCGATTCGGTCTTGCGAACCCAGTAGAACTTGGTTGGATCACGCTGACGGTCAACTCGTCACTCGAGGGAGTCGGATTAACCGCAGCAGTGAGTGCGGTTCTCGCTGAGCATGAGATTGCATGCAACGTTGTTGCGGGTCACCACCACGATCATGTGCTCGTCCCGGCGAATCGTGTTAACGACGCAGTAGCGCTGCTGAGAGAGCTTGCCGCTCAGCGGTAGCCGTTCGTAATTGGAACACGTCGATCTTTTCCGAATGCCTTCTGGGTGACACGGACGCCCGGAGGAGACTGCCGACGCTTGTATTCAGCGATGTCGACGAGTCGTGTGATGCGAGAAACCATTTCAGGGTCGTGACCGGCATCGATGATGTCTTGTGCAGTGCGGTCATGCTCTACGTACAGCGACAGGATTGGATCGAGCACCTCGTATGGCGGGAGGCTTTGATCGTCTCGCTGGTCTGGGCGCAGTTCTGCAGAGGGTGGCTTCACGATCACGTTGTTTGGAATGACCTCTTTGCCAGCGCGCTCGTTCACAAGTCTGCAGAGGTCATAGACCTTCAATTTCAGAAGATCCTTAATGACGGCATAGCCACCGACTGAATCTCCGTAGATCGTGAAGTATCCGACTGCGGCCTCGCTTTTGTTCCCAGTGGTGAGAACCATCCAACCGAACTCATTTGAGAGCGCCATCAGGATCTGTCCACGACAACGTGATTGCACGTTCTCCCAAGTGAGACCCGGTTGGCGATCTGCGAAAGAGGGGTCAAGCATCTCCATATATGCCGCAAATGCCGGCTCGATCGAGATGGTTCTCATGTCAATACCCAAGTTGTGAGCGAGGGCTTCCGCATCGGTGAGCGAATGATCTGAGGAATACCGAGATGGCATTGCGACACCGTGGACGTGATTCGCGCCGAGAGCGTCGACTGCGACACACGCGACAAGTGTTGAATCGATGCCGCCAGACAAACCAATGACGACATCACTGAATCCGTTCTTGTTGCAGTAATCGCGAGTTCCCAGAACGAGAGCCTCGTAGAGCTCGTCGTCACCTGACATCGATTCGGCAATCGGGCGAAGTGGGCTGCCAGCACTCTCTTGCGCGGTGTTGCCTCCGAGAGAAATCGGCGGATCTACCCGTGATTCACGATGTTCAATTTTGACATCGGTGATGAGAAGCGACTCGGTGAACAGCGGAGCTCGAGCGAGGAGTTCACCAGAGTGGTCGACGACGAATGAACCACCGTCGAAGACAAGTTCATCCTGGCCACCAACTTGGTTGACATAGCAGATGGGAATGCCGAGTTGCGATGCCCGATTAGCGATGAGCGCTTCGCGTTCCGCGTCCTTATCGAGGTGGTAAGGCGAACCGTTGATACTGATGAGAATCTCGGCGCCTGCGGCGACGAGGTCGACATGTGGGCCGTCGTCTACCCAGATGTCCTCACAGATTGAAATGCCGACAGGAATTCCGTCGATTCCGATGAGCTGGAGAGGCTCGGTGCCAGCAGCGAAATACCGTTTCTCGTCGAACACGCTGTAATTCGGCAGACTTCGTTTGCGGTAGATGTGCTGTACCTGTCCGTCTGCGCACACTGCAGCCGCGTTGAAGAGATGTTCACCATCTGCATCGACAACGCCGACTACTGCGACACACGATGTTGTGCGAGCCGCAAACTCGAGTAAGGCGGTGCGCTGGTCGGCGATGAATCGTGGTTTGAGAAGGAGGTCCTCTGGGGGGTAGCCAGTGATGCTGAGCTCTCCGAACGCAATGAGGGAACAGTGCTCTTGCTCGGCGCTTCGGTATGCGTCTTTGAGTTGCTGAAGATTCGCGCCGATTGCCCCGACAGTCGGATTGAGTTGGGCGAGCGCGAGCCGGAGGTTCACTTAGCCAAGGCTAACGATCAGCCTGAAGAAGTGGCATAGACGAGTACGAGAAGCAACCTTAGGTTAAGCCTGAAGCGCGAAGGGCTTCTCCGACATCGCTGACTCGAATGAGCTCGATGTTGTCGATCGGGTCAGGGGATCGAAGCGGTGCGAGAACTCGTTTGAATCCCAGTCGATGTGCTTCGGCGAATCGGCGATCTGGTTGAGCAACCTGCCGAACCTCGCTGCCGAGGCCAACCTCGCCGAAGACAGCGAGGTCTGGCGGTAACGGCCGATCAACTATCGATGATGCGATGGCCAAACTCAATGCGAGATCGATGCCCGGTTCGGCAACCCTGACCCCGCCGACGGCTGAGGCGTACACGTCGGTTGCCGCTGTTGGCACTCCACAGTGGCGCGCGAGAACAGCGAGAAGCATCGAG
>JAPOIQ010000102.1 GCA_029978815.1 bacterium | reverse complement strand
TCATCTCGCCGCATATCGATCTCACTCCACATCTTGAGACCGGCGACCATGTCATCGATCATCTTTGATGAGAGTTCCAAGCGGGTCGTTGAGCGCCCACGCTCGTGCGCATCAGTGACATCAATCCTGTTCGCTGCGAGCACCCGTTCCACTACCTCGCTCGATGTCAGCGCATCTGCAAACGCAAGAAAGAACGAACTAATCGCATCATCTGAGCAGTCTGCAAGCAACGAAAACGCCTCAACCGCCGCCGAGACTGCGTTTGCTGCGATACGGGCTTCATCGGACGGCACGCGCAACAGCTCATCACTCGCAACAAGGAGTTGATCCCCGGCAACGAATGAACTCGCCAAGTCGGCGGTCACCCGCACTGCGCTATCACCACCAGTCAGCACTAGCTGCCCTTCCAAGAGGCGCTCGATCCGCTCACGCATTCGGGAAGACCTCACTCATGTCGACTGGGCGACCGAGGTCGAGTGATCGATGCGCAGCAAGACCGATCGCCACAGAACGCATTCCGTCGACAAGAGTGACCTTGGCTGGGCTCCCGCTTCGAATCGCCTCAAGAAAGTCGACGTGCTCGAGGAAACTGGCACCATTGTGCAGGCCCACATGACGAATATTTTCGTCTGAAATCACTCGCTCGCTAATGACGTGCTGGCCATCTGAGCGTCGACCGACACGAAGAACCGATTCGGTGACAAGCGCCTCAATCTTTCCCGCATCGCCGGTGACCGAGATTTCTTGTTCATTCTTACTCGCCTCAGCAAACATGCAGAGATCAAGCAGCCCTCGGGCCCCGTTGTCAAAATCGACGATGACGAACCCATTGTCGATGATGTCGGGGACCTCACCACCGTATGACTCATCAAGGTGGTTCACGTCCTGCGCGCCAGAGGCATAGACCCGCACTGGTTCAGCATTTGTGGCGAGTCGCATGAGATCGAAAAAATGACAGCACTTCTCAACAAAGGTGCCGCCGGTGTTGCGATTGAACCTGTTCCAGTCGTCAACCTTTTCGAGAAATGGTAAGCGGTGTTCGCGGATCGCCACCATCTTCACGTTTCCGACAGTTCCGCTTCGGATTTCGTTCAACATTGCAGTCGTCGGCGGCATGTACCTGTATTCCAAGCCCATCCACACGACCCGATGCGGAGAACCTTGTGCTGCTGCGTCAACCACGCGCTGGCAGTCATCAATCGTGGTGCAGAGCGGTTTTTCCACCATTACATGAAGATCTGTTGCGAGAACATCGCTAAGGACGTCGGCATGAGTCATGTTCGGCGTCACGATGACAACTGCATCAACAAGACCTGAATCAAGCATTTCCCGATGATCAGCGAATTCAACAACTTCTGGGCTGCCAAGTTCACGGGCGGCATTCGCGCCGATCGCCCGGCGATCAGCGTTCGTGTCGGCAACTGCGGTCACCGTTGTTCCGTCGAGGTGCAGAACGTTCTCGATGTGCTCAACACCCATCATTCCGGTCCCGATCACGCCATATCGAATTTGATCAGCGTGCATTGCTGTTGAGTCACTCGTTGCCACGCCCAGAAGCGTACGCTCGAATATATGGAAGACAATCGTTTCTACTTCCGGCAGATGCTTTCGGGCCGGGATTTTGCCGTCGGGAATGACTTCGCCACACAGATGGTCAATTTCTCCTATGCGATAGGCGACCGCGCGACAGGGTCATGTGTACTTGTCGACCCCGCGTGGAATGTCAACGATCTCGTTGACATCGTCGAATCCGATGGCATGTCCGTAGACGGAGTGCTCGCAACCCACTACCACGCCGACCATGTGGGCGGTTCGATCATGGGACACGAGATCGAAGGAGTCGCCGCTCTCCTCAATCGCGTCGACTGCCCAATCCACGTGCAATCAGAAGAAGTGCCGTGGATGGAGCGAACCGCAAATGTCACATCCGATCAACTCGTCGCTCATGCGCCAGGCGATGTGCTCAACGTCGGCGACGTGGAGATCACACTTGTCCATACGCCAGGCCATACACCAGGCAGCCAGTGCTTCCTTGTCGATGGTCGTCTCGTCGCCGGCGACACACTCTTCCTTGATGGGTGCGGCCGAACAGACCTGCCCGGATCAGATGCCACCGCAATGATGGAAAGCCTCCGCATGCTGTCGACCGTGCCAGATGACGTCATTCTTTACCCTGGACATCGCTACTCACTCGCTTCCTCAGCAACGATGGGGTCAGTGAAGCAATCAAATTTCGTCTTTCAGCACTAGGCCAGTCGGGACAGGATCTTCGCAGCTACCAGGTATCTACCTGAGGCCGTACCGGCCTCGACGTATCACGCGGTGGCACAGAGCGAAGCAACGTTGACAACCATCGACGAGTATCGGCCGGATCGATCACATCATCAATCTCAAACCACGTCGCAATACTCAACGCCTTACCATGCTCATACAGACGGTCAACGAGCTGTCTAAAGAGTTTCTCTTCCTCTTCTGGAGACCCTGCCGCTTCAAGTTCCTTGCGGTAACCGAGCCGCACATACCCCTCGAGGCCCATGCCACCGAACTCGCCGGTTGGCCATGCGAGACATGCGAGCGGTGCTTTTGTGCTGCCACCCATCATCGCTTGCGCTCCGAGCCCGTACGACTTGCGCAACACCACAGAGATCACAGGCACCGTCACATTTGCGCCGGTTACGAAGAGGCGGCTGCAGTGCCGAACGAGAGCAGTTTGCTCAACATCGGGCCCAACCATCATCCCCGGGGTGTCAACAAGCGTGATGATCGGGAGCCCATGGGCATCACAAAGTTGCATAAACCGTGCCGCCTTGTCAGCGCCGTCTGAATCGATTGCTCCGGCGAGATGCGCTGGATTATTTGCAATGACACCAACCGGGCGTCCTTCAACCCTTGCGAGCGCAGTGATCATTCCGATTCCGAAATCCTTTCGAATCTCGAGGACACTGTCGGAGTCGAACATTCCTTCAATCACATTTCGCACGTCATACGCGCGGAGTCGGTCAACCGGAATGACGTCACGAAGTGCCGCCTGATCTCCACACGTCCAATCCGAAACTGAACCTTGGAAATACGACAGATATTTCCGAGCTACTGCAACAGCTTCTGCTTCATCTTCAACCAAGATGTCGATGACACCATTCGCTGCTTGCACCGATGTCGGCCCGATTTCTTTCGGGTCATATACCCCGAGCCCACCGCCTTCGATCATTGCCGGCCCGCCCATACCGATATTCGAATCTCGCGTTGCGATCACCACATCGCAACACCCGAGAATCGCCGCGTTTCCTGCGAAGCAGTAGCCAGAATTCACGCCGACCATGGGCACTGTTCCGGACAACTGCCCCCACCAGAGGAATGCGTAACAGTCGAGTCCTGTCACACCCCCGGTATCGGTATCACCCGGGCGTCCGCCTCCTCCTTCAGTGAAGAAAATCACCGGAAGGCGTAGTTCTTCAGCAAGCTCGAATAAACGGTCTTTTTTCCGATGGTTCTGATGGCCCTGAGTTCCAGCCAGCACCGAATAGTCATACGACATGACGACGCATTGCGCGTCGTGCCCTTCAAACATGTCGCCATTCACTGTGGCGATTACACCGACAAGACCATCGGCCGGCGTGTTCTCGATGAGATCCTCAAGCTCGCGACGCTTCCGCTGCGCCGCAAGAACCAGCGGGCCGTACTCGATAAGCGAACCGTCATCGATGAGATCTTCCACATTCTCGCGTGCCGTTCGATGGCCACGCTCCCTTCGACGCTCGACTGCAGAAGGACGGGCAGCGTCAAGGCCTTTTTCGTGGCGATCAACAACTTCTGACAGGTCAGGGCGATCCAGACCAAGCGGGCCAGATGCCACGACCGTGTTCGGCAGTTCCGCATCGGCGTTGGTAACGGCCGCACTTGGGTCAATCACTGCAATTGTGTCCCCCGGCTTCACCGTTGACCCCACTTCGACACTCACAGCGGCAAGCACCCCGCCCGAAGGGGCGATGATGTCATGGTGAAGTTTCATCGACTCTAAAAGACCAAGGACTTGGCCCTCTCGAACCGCTGTGCCTGCAGCCACTTCCCAGGTGACAATGGTTCCTTGCATCTCAGCAGTGAGAGCGACATTTTGATCTGACGGCATATTCCGAGTTTGGCAGTCGCCCTTCGATACGGCCGACTCGGCGGATACCCCTGGGGACTACATCTGGCCCGGTCGGCGCTGAAACGCGGTGATCGACTGCTCGCCCATCACCAACTCTGCCGCAACCGCTGCAAAGAGAGCGGGAACGATGAAGTTCGGTCGACCAGTTGACTCTGCGACGAACATGACCGCAGCAAGCGGAACGCGGTAACCAGCCCCAAGGAACGCTGCAATCCCGATCAAGGTGTACAGCGAGAAGCGCTCGGGGTGCACCACTTCGCCAACGGTCCGGCCAACGATTGCTCCACCGACAACGAGAGGAATGAATCCCCCTCCGACTCCCCCGCCGATCAACGTTGCCGCCGAGGCGAGGGAACGGATCACGAAGACGGTAACGAGCAGCCACAGCGCGATGTCAGCCTCGACAAATAGCCAATCTTCGAGGACTTCGTATCCAGCACCAAGACTGAGCGGCAGGCCGGTGAGCTCACGGGAGAGCAACACAAGCCCGATCATTGTTGCGGACGCAACGGTGATCCTGATCGGGAAAGAACGAACCGAAAACGCTTTGGCAAAGCGGATGAGTTTCGCGAATGCCCGTGCTCCAATTGCGCAGGCAACTCCAATCGCAAGGGCACCAAACAGGTCACGAACCTCAAACTGAGGAATCGGAATGATCGTTCCACCAAGTAGTGGCGTGGTGTCACTCAGCGAGACGAAGGTGAAGTAACCAGTTGCACTCGCGACGAGAGCTGGAAGCAACATTCGGCGTGCGAGATCGTCGCGGTAGGGAACCTCAAGAGCAAAAATTGCCCCGGTCGCTGGAGCCTTAAAAATTGCTGCCACACCTGCGGCTGCTCCGGCAACGAGCAGTGTGCGGTGGTCGCTTCCGCGGAATGGAGCGGGAAGACGGCGCTGAATTTGCGAACCGAGAGCTGAGCCGCCGTACAGCGACGGACCTTCGAGACCGAGGGAGCCACCGGTTCCGAGCGAGGCGATGGCGGCGATCACACGGGCGATAAGTGCACGCGGTCCGAGTCGATATTGAGAATCATGGAATGCGTGTAGGTATTCATCTGAAGTTGAACCTGACACACCTCCGCCGATGTAACGAAGTGAGAGTGCAGCGACGATGAGGCCTGTAACCGGCGCAGTGAGGAGAATCCACAACGGCGCCTCTAACAGCCGGTCGTACACGGAGTGCACTGCTAGTTCAAAACCTCTGACGAATAGCCCGGTCGCAATTCCGGTTGCGGCGGCGAGCAGAACCACTTCTCGCGATCGACGAACAATCGATCGAAATTCAT
>JAPOIQ010000344.1 GCA_029978815.1 bacterium | reverse complement strand
CGCATTCGCAAGAGTTCCAATTCCGGGCCGCTCACGTATTGGAATCCACAGCAACACGACGGCAAAACTTGTTGCGACGATGACGGTGCCGAGTGACCAGCCGATCTGCTGCGAGACACCTTGGTGGAAGACATCCCACGGCGCAAGGCCGAGATCTGCCCTGACGACAAGCCCAAGGCTGAAGCCAAAAAACGCAAGCCCTGCCATCAAGAAGAACCAGCGTCGAACGAGCACGTGACGAGGTTACGAGCCGAAGTAAGAGATACCTCTACGTCAGCGCAAGTGCCTGAGCAACGTCGGTAATGACCGCCTCTTTCTCGTCAAGTGGTGGAAGAAGGATGATCTGGTCGAGTCCGGCATCTTCGAGCTCACCGATTTTTTGACGTAGTTCGCTAGCGGTTCCAACGAGGCAGGTTCGGTCGATGAGGTCGGGTGTGACAAATCGTTCCTCCTCAGGCACAACCCAGCAGTTATGTCCGAGGTGGGTGCGCAGATGTCGACGTTCAGGTGGGGTCTTTTCAAGTTCGGCCACATAGTCACCCCAAATATCAGACAAGTACTCGGGCGGACGGCGGCCAAATTGCTGTACCTGCTCATATGAGTAATGGAGGCTTGAGATTGCGAATGCGCCGGTTTGGCGACGTACCCGCTCACTGTCGAGCGACTCTCCCTGTTCAAGAACCAACATCGTTGTCAACGTTGTGATGGGGAACGTCTCACGATCGATATGGCGACCAACCTCGTCTGCCGCTTGCTCGAGACGTTGACGCGCATATTGAACCGCAGCGGGTTGAGGTGGAACCGATGTGACCAGTCCGTCACCATGAAGGGCTGCAAGACGCATCGCTTTCGGGCCGAACGCTGACACCCACATCGGTATGCGCGGCTCGAAACGAACAAAACCACTGTCAGGCATGAGGTGTTGTGTTGGCGCAGTGCGCCCTCTGAACTCGAACTCAACCTCGTTGCCATCAAGGAAATTTCGAAGATCGCTGAGATATCGATCGAATTCAGCAATGCGCATCGGTGGGTGACCCATGATTCGCATTGCAGTATTCCCTGTGCCAATTCCGCAGAACACTCGCCCTGGGGCGATTTCATTGATCGTTGCGTGGGCAGCAGCCGTAATCGGCGCCGGGCGGGTTGGTGCCACCGCAACCCCTGTACCAAGTTTCATCGTGTTGGTTGCCGTGGCGGCGAGGGCCATGAATGCGTAGACATCCGACCAGATCATCTGACTATCAGCAGCCCACATATGCGAGTAGCCGAGCCGTTCGGCGAGTTGGACGTAAGAAATATCTGAGGGTCGTGATGCGACGCAGATGCCAAATTCCATCATCCGATTGTGGTGAACGATGATCGATTACTCCGAGTCGGTCGGCTAATCAGTAGGTGCGATCAAGGGTCGAAATGACTCATCCGTGTCGAGGAGAGTTCGGACTCATCACTCTACGAACAAGATCACTACGGTCAAGATCATGGAACAGTCGCCTTCATTTCCGCTGCAGGAGATGCTTGGGTTCAGTATCGATAAAGGTCATGGGGTTGCGACTGCAACGCTGATCGCTGACGAGCGCCATCTCAACCCGCACGGAATGTTGCACGGTGGAATTCCGTTCACCATGCTCGACACTGCAATGGGGGCTGCGGTGATGACTGTTGTCCCTGAGGGGTTTTGGTGCACGACGGTTGATATTCACACCCGATTTTTGCGGCCTTGCGGATTAGGTGAGGTCACAGCGACCGCAACTGTAAGGCGTGCGGGCCGTCGAGTAGTCCACGTCGACGCAGTCGTTACCGATGATCAGGGGCGTGAGGTCGTAAGCGCAGCCGGCACGTTTGCCGTCATCGAAATACCCTCGTAGCGGTCGCGCGTCGTTGACGTTCGAGTCGACGCCGCCTTCAAGATCCGACGCGATTCGTGCGATTCGGCCAGTAACAATCTGATGGCCGGTGACGGTCAAACTGGTGACATGGACGCAGGAAACAGTTCTCAACAGGTCGCAATCATCACCGGAGGTGGTGGGGGCATCGGTCGTGCAGCGGCCGAGCGCTTCCTTTGCGAGGGCTGGTCGGTTGTTGTCGGCGACCTCAACGAAGAACGTGGTGCAACCCTGCTGT
>JAPOIQ010000364.1 GCA_029978815.1 bacterium | reverse complement strand
GCATCAACATTTCGAGCGATATACGGCAGCTCTCGCTCAGCCTGGTTTGGTCGAACGACCAGCGACTGAATCACCGATGGGTACACTGACGCACCGCCGATCGACACCACAAGCCACAGCACCGAAGCAATCAGCGGAAACCGCCAACGATCTGTACGAATCGTGATGAGGAACAGCAATGCGGTGAACAGCGCAATCAACGTGAGCAACGTCAGAGCAGGTAATTCTGCGTTCACGACCGCATAGGTCGCGCCTTGCACAACCCCACGGGTTTCGTTGGTGAGATCAAACCTGCTCAACCAGTAATCACCAGCTCGAAGCACGGCCAAGATCGCAAGCAACACCGCCATATGAACCTTGGTCGCCTGACGGACCGTCGGGACGGCTCCTGCGAACAACACCGCACCGTTCAACACGTGAGTGATTGCGGTGATGACAATAACAAGCAGTAACGCAGCAAACAGCCAGTCAGAAACGAAACTGATCAGGGGAAGTCGGAAGACGTAAAAGCCAACATCAGCACCAAATTGCGGATCGGTCACGCCGAAGTCTTTGGAATTTCTGAACAGCAACAGGTCTTGCCACTGCTGCGCGGCAGGCAGCGACACCAGAATGCCGAGAAGAGCGGCGACGCCATAACGAACGAGCCGCATACGTCGGCCAAACACCTCGTGAAAGCGCTGCACAACCGGTGGAACATTGCTTTCCAAGCGAACGGGAGCGGTTCGATCGGCGACCCACAGGTTGATCCATCCGAGCAGCAAGAACACGAGCAGGCAACCTGCGAACATCGTCAGCTTCGCAGTGAGTTGACCCCAGAAAATGTCACTTCGCCCGAGAGCGCGGTGCCACAACAAATCAATCCAAAATGACGCAATACCGCGCCCAAAAATGAGAATAAAAAAGGCCAGGGCTCCAACGATGATGAGCGCTACACGTCCATTAAACGCTCGTCGGGCTGGCCGGCGGGGGATTTCCGACTCGGGTCGCATTCCCCCCGACACTAGTCGTCAACAAGAACAAGTTCGCATCGACATCCAAGATGTCCAGGCGGAATCTTTACGCCCGTCGGAAACTCCGACCCAAGCACAACGACACCCGCAAGCGTGTTGTCTTCACATTCTGCGCAAGGCCGATCACTATCAGAAGCCACCCACACCACCTTTGTGCCTGCGGCCGCTGACGACTGCTGGGCTGATGCATAGGCAACTGCCATCGCCTCAAACAGCACCGACTCGATCTGCTCACCCTTCACCGTTCGATAGATCGCACGAACCGACTTCACCTTGCCATGCTCGTCATCGCCATGCTCTTTCACGGTCTGCACAACCTGGCCCCTGACAAGCGACAAGAGCTGCTCGTCCACCACGGCATCGGCCGCCGCGCAGGCGCCTTCGCCATCGACAAGGTCGGCACACACACTTGCCGCTCCAGCCTCGGCCGCGGCCATAAACGCTGAGGTCGTCAACTTCGCATGACGCTTGCGATACGCAGCCGGTCCCGGAAGCGGGGTGCGACGCTTTTTCTCGTCGTCGCCATCGAGGGCAGAGAGCACTGTGTCGAGTTCGTCATCGAAGGCTTTCTTCACCGCTCGGACAAGACTGGCTAACTCATCACCGAGCACTTCATCACGACGAGGAATTGAGATGCCTTCGGCTTCGAGTTCCTCATCGACAATGTTCTGCCGACCCGGAAACAGCGGAACAACATCCGCAGTTGGGCCGTCATCCGATCCACCATCAGCCCCTTCAGATGCGCCATCAAGGTCCCGCCTACTCGCCGAGCCCTCACCGAGCACATCACTCACTGCCTCAGATGCAGTTGTCGACATCGCTTCGATCGATGCAACATCTGCGGCGATCGATTGTGGATCGAGTACGGCAACAACATCTGCAGCCAATGCCCTCGCCCG
>JAPOIQ010000024.1 GCA_029978815.1 bacterium | reverse complement strand
TGCTTCCACGACTGTGGGAGACGTGCTGTCAATCGAACTCAGTGTTTCTGCGGCACAAAGCGCAGCGAATGTTGCAATCGCTCCAGCGATTGAGCGCTTCGAGATTGAGCGGTGTGCCACGAGGCTGACCGTAATTGACACGCCGAGCCGTTGCGATTCGTCGTAAAGTTTTCTTCTCAAACCTTGACCGCTCGAGGATGCACGACAAGTGCGAGGCATGTAACCTTTGTCACAGTGTCTGAAAAAATTTCAGCAAGTGCGCAGCGTGGTATTGCTCGCCGAGAATTAATTCTTGACGCGGCGCGCGAGTTATTTGCGGAGCATGGGTTCGTGCTCACCAGCTTGCCGATGATTTCTGAGAAAGTCGGCATTACCCATGCCGGGATACTGCACCACTTCGGTTCGAAAGAAGGAGTGTTGAGAGCACTTCTTGAGCGCGACGGGCCGGTTCCTCATTTCAATTCTTGGGTGATGGATATTTCGGGGATTGACGTTGTTGCACGACTCCCTGAGTATGCAGAAATTGTGATTGCGAATCCGCTCGCAATGGAACTGCAATTTCAGTTGTTCTGGGAGAACCGCCACCCTGCAGACCCGATGCACGAAGAGGTACTTCACGACATCGTTATTCGTGATCACATCGCCAACGAGATAGGCGGAGTTCTTGCGATGCAGGGGCGAGCCAGCGAGGTTGATCTTCAGGCTCTCGCGTACAACGTCTTTGCGTTCGTCATTGGCGCGAATTCGCAGTGGCTCGTTGGTAAAGACGACGAATTACTCCGGCGGGCCTATGGCCGTTACACCGCTTCCGCGATTCGAGTGTTGTCAGGTGAGTCGTCACCAGATGATCTGGCGCTTCCCCTTGCGTAGCTTCGGCCGACCTAGTCAATCCGTTCGAATCGACTGACCCGATGAATGCCATGGTTGCTGTCTTCGTGTGGTGCAGCGACGAGTTCGATCTCATGCGGAAACCGGCGATCAAATTCGGCTTGAAGCAACGCCTGTATTGACGGCTCGCCAACCTGTAGCCAGTCATCAAGCGACTCCCAAACGAATGTGAGAGTCACCTCGCCGGGCTTTGCGTCGTCGATCCACACCTCTTTTGAGCGGAACGGAATCTTCTCAAAACCTGGCAACAATGCCTCGCCAAGTGTCCACACCTCGTGATCGACTGCAATGAATTCGTCAACATGCTCAGGCGCGACCCGGAAGACGAGCACCTCGACAGGAAGACGTTCATTGACGGTGTAAGTAAATGTTGGAGGCTTCGTTGACATGAGCCACGTCCTTCAGGAGTGCTGTTCGGTAGAAGCATCATCACACAGGTCGATGGCAGCAGGCGACCTCCGCGTCGTGTGGTTGCCGCGTTCGCGACAAGACTGTGCGAATGGCCTACAACTCAACCGGACTTGTTGTTCACGATGCTGATGCTCACATCATGGAGACGCCAACGTGGCTCCGAGATCACGCTGATCCATCAATTCGCGACCGTATCGATGCGCTGACGTATCCGGGTGGCAATGAATTACAGCAATCAGCGGTCGAATTCGGTGAACACGATGACCTTGAGACTGGCTTCGAACGTCTTGCCCAACGACATCAGACTGCTGATTACATCGCAGCTGAAGAGGCCGAAATCATGCTTCGTAAGAACTATGCAGCGACAGGTTCGTTCATTGCCGAAGATCGACCTCGAGCACTCGACATGCTCGGGTTCGCCAGCCAACTCGTTTTCAACACCTTCTACAACAGCCGACTCTGCGAGTGGGAGCACTCGGGAGATATGGAGTTTGCGATCGGCACTGCCCGGGCGCACAACCGAGGACTTGCCGAGTTTTGCTCGGTTGACCGTCGACTGTTGTCGACGCTGTACGTTCCGCTCGCTGATATCGACCGGGCGCCGGCGCTTGCCGAAGAGGCAATCAACATGGGAGCGGGGGCGTTATTGATTGCATCTGCATGCCCACCCGGACACTCACCAAGCCATGTCGGGCTTGACCCGGTGTGGTCGATGGCGGCCGACGCCGGTGTGCCGGTGGTATTCCACGTCGGTGGAACAGGCCAACTGCTCGACCCGAACTACTTCAATAACGGCCTGCCGGTGCCACCAGATTTTCATGGCGGTGAGGAGAACTTTAGGTCGGTGGACTACATGGCGATTCCGGTGCAGCCGGCACAGACCCTGGCAACGATGATCTTTGATGGGGTCTTCGAACGATTCCCAGAACTTCGTGTAGGCGTTGTCGAGCAGGGAGCCATCTGGGTTCCGTCGTGGATGCGTCAGATGGAGTCAGCAATTGATGCCTTCGCCCGTCACGAGGAGCGCCTACAGAAACTCTCTCTGCGCCCAAGCGAATACGTTCGGAGACAGATGAAGTTCACCCCGTATCCGACGGAAGATGTTGGCTGGATTGTTGAACAGGCCGGACCAGAGGTGGTCTTGTTCTCATCTGATTACCCGCATGTTGAGGGTGGTCGCCGACCGATCGAACGTTTTGAGCGGTCGCTGGAGAATTGCTCGGATGAGGTGCGTCAGCGCTTCTACCACGACAACTTTGATGACCTCATGGGTGGTCGACTCGGTTCGCTCCTTGCGGCCTAACGATGACGGTGTTTGAGATCATCAACGGGTGACCCACCACGGGACGTCGATGGTGAGATCGCCAAATAGGTCGGTTGAGACGATGATTGGCCGACCGATCTCATCGATAATGAATCGTGGTGCGATGCCATCGATGTCATCGGTATTGAGTGCGGTGGTCACCGCGGAGGTGCTGCAGCCACTCGGATGACAGATGGCGAGATGAAGATCGTCGGATGCCGATGTGTAGGAGACGATTGGTTGACCGTCTGAGCCGAGGTGTAGGTCAATGCTGCCAGCGGTTGAGACCGCATCAGACGCGATAGTTGCTGTGTTGAGTGCGAAGCATGCTGAGTTACGACATTCGGTGATCAGCAATGCTGAGCCATCAACGTGAGCGATAAGTGCGGTGCCGCCCGAGGCCATCACCACCTTCGGAGTCCAGCCGACGTTCCCGCCAGCACCGGACCGCAGAACAACCTCATGCTCATTTCCACCAACGCAGGCAGCATCATCACACGCAACAAGTTGCAGTTCACTTGCTGAGATCGATTCCCCAGAGTGGCTCCGTAACTGGTGGGCGAGGACCGGAAACCCATCAAGGCCAATCGTGATCGATGGCATGAATCCGGCGGCTACCTGACGAGCCGCATCACCGGCCGCGGCCGTTGAGTGGGTTGGGCTGAGTGTGCCCGTGCCGGCACAGGCCCGATCATTACAGGTGAGCACCCGAAGGTGCCCAACCCTTGGCAGTGCGTTGGCGTCGTGCGACTGATGAGCGATCGTCGGGAAGCCATTTCGGCCGATGGTGATATCTGGTGTGATGCCGTCGATCTCAGGGGTTGAGATGGTGGTGGTGATTACGGTGCCGCAGGCATCGTCATCACATGCGGTCACCACCAAGTCAGAGGTGCTGAGATTTTGGTGGGCGATGACAGGATTGCCGTCGAGGCCGACCGTGATCGATGGCGTCGTGCCGATGTGGTCGCCGTTCGGGTCACCGATGGTGACCGATGACGTGGTCGAGCACACTTGATCTTCACAGTTGATAATGACGAGATCGCCGCCTGGCGTCCCGATGGCGATCATCGGCAACCCAGAAAGGCGGATGGCGATGTCGCTACCGTTCGATACGAATCCGGCCAGTTCGGTGGCTGGCGGTGAGACGACCCGGTGTGGCGTTGACGCCGATTCAGATGCCCGTTGAAGTTGTGCGGCATGGTTGGCAAGCGTTGATGCGACTGTTTCAAGCGATGAGTTCACACCGTCTAGCGATGATGTGTGTCCGTCGACAGCAGAAGTCAACGAGTCGATCGATTGTCCGAGTTCGCCAAGATCAGCCTCGACAGCTTCGACACGGTCATTGGTGATCGCATCAGTTGACAACCCATCAACAATCTCGGAGAGCGATGCGACCACGTCGGCATCGGCCTTGTCATCGAGCAAGTTGTCGATCTCGCGGTCGGAGTAACGCGTCGTTGTTGAAGAATCTCGGGGTGTGTCCGAAAGGGGCTCGAAGTAGCCGTTGAGATCGGCGAGCAGGTGGGCTGATCCATAGACCGCGAAGCACACTCGCCCATCGGGAGAAAGCGGTGCAATGACCGCATTCGGCACAGTTTGTCCGGTCGAGAAGTTGAGATTTGAGGTGTCAGGTGTCGCTATGTCACACGGATGAACAGTGACGAACCCGAAGCCATTTCGGTCGATGCCATCGACCGCCGTCACATTCAAGCTGACCGCAGTCGCCGTCGCCGGAATGAGTTCAACGATGCGGCCGGTCGGTAAAGCGATTTGTTCGGTGAGTCGCATTTCGATGAGACCGGTTCGGTCAGTGACGCGAGTTTCAGTGACCCGAGTGTCAAGAACACGAACAGGTTCGATCGCAACAAATGATGTTGGTGTTGTTGCGGATGCAGCATTTGCGGGACGTAACACGCCGACACCAGTGAGCGCGGCGACGACGACTCCAAGCACGACGTAGCCAAGGCGTCGTCGCATTGACGTGAACAGTGACATTTCTCCTCCTTGTCGTTACAAGAAGAGAGAAATGAACGAGCTACATCTCGCGCTTTTTCCCTAAGGAATTCTGTTAGTCCAAGACGGTGACGACACCCGTGTTGCCATCAACACGGACGCGTGCGCCATCTCGAATGCGACGCGTTGCATTCGTTGCTGAGACGACACACGGAATGCCGAGTTCGCGGCTCACGATGATTGCGTGGCTGAGTGCAGCTCCGACGTCAACGACAACTCCTCCTGCAGGAACAAAAAGTGGCGTCCACGACGGGTCTGTGCTCGGGGCAACGAGAACGTCACCAGGTCCGAGCGCTGTTGGGTTGCTCGAGTCAAGGATGACCCGCGCGATTCCCTCTGAAACACCTGGACACCCGGGGAAGCCCTGGATGCTGTCGCCTGCATTGAGAGGCTCAACATCGACAGCATCACGTTTTGGCCAGCCCGTTGGATCACTTGGCGAGCCAACGAAGACAAATTCCGGCTCACGCACGGAGATTTCAGAATGGGTCGAGCGGCGTTCACGAATTCGTTCCGTGATTCGTTCAGGTGTTGCGCCCATCAACTCATCCATCTCGTCGTGAAGCACCAAGCCGAAGTCTTCGATCTCATCAAAGATCCCTCGTTCGGTGAATCGGCGGCCAAGCTCCCTCAGCGGCATGCGAACCTCTTGGATGAGACGGATGTTGTTCGTCTTGGTTCGTTCACGGGCAGGAAGCCATGCCCCGCTTGCGGAGATGGCGGCGGCGAGTTGGCCATGAGCAGCGGGGTCGCCCTCAACCATTGCGAGCAGCGTGGCGGCAGCCTCCGCCCGCTCCGCAGCTCGTTCCTGTTGATGGCCGCGAGGGTCAGCCTCGTCGCCAGCAAGTCGCATGCGGTCGATTGCGGCGAGAGCAATATTTGGGTGCGTTTCCCATGTTGGTGAGCGGGCCTCCCATTCGTTGGGCCCACGACTCCCAAAGTCGAGGCAGAATTGTTCAAAACCTTCGGAAAACTCTGCGCTTGATGGGTCAAGCCTCGATAGTTGCCACATTGCGTAACTCGGCTCGGCCGAGTCGACCTGACCAACACCGGCAATGAGCGGCATGATGAGATCTGGACGTCCGACTGCGGTGGCGACGGTTTGGATGACGCCGACGGGAACAGTCGTCAACGTGGTGACAAACAGGTGCTCTTGGAAAAGTTCGCGGTGGAACGGGAACAAGGCTTCGGCATATTCCCAAAGTTCAAGGTCCGACAGTGAAGAGAAATCGGGTCGCCGAGCCCGAAGGGCGATCGTGCGGTTTTTGTGGTCGGTGAGTCGGTCGAGTTGATCAACGTCGGTGATGCTGAACACCCAGCCAAAGGTCTGCTCAAGTTTCGCGGTGAGGTCGGGTCGTACATCACCTGGTTGCTCGACGTAGTCAGGAATACCTGGTTGCGCGCCAAAGAATTGTTCGTCGATTGCTTTCCACGTGAGCCCCGGTGCGCGCTCACCAAAGATTCGCATGACAGAGGCGTTGAGGTAGCAGTATCCGCCCGCAACTCCAAGGATGCAGAACTCACCTTCGGGGAATTCGTCTGCCTCAAAGGCTCCCATCCTGACGTAGGCGTCTCTCCAGCCGAGTTCTGATTCGTATAGCAAGAGCGACCGTGTGGCAGGAGCCACCGGATCAGGGAATACCTCGCCAACATTCGCTCGCGTGTAAATCGGAAAACGTGTAGACAATGACGTGTCAGTAACTGTGAACATGAGCCCCCCTCATGGTGTGTCGTAGGTCACACTAATTGGCAATTCGGGTTAATGCGAACGGTGCGACGTCACGTTCGTCTGGGGTGACTTACAGATCACGAATCGTTCGACGAAACACGATCGACCAAACACCGATTGAACACAACACACCGATCACCACCATCGCGGTCGGAACTGACGTTGCCGATACCAGTGCGAACAGAATTGCCGCAGCGACCGGAAACGCTCCGTTCTGAGCGGTGGATGCGAGACCCATGACCCTTCCCATCAACTCAGGAGGCGTATGGGTTTGCATGAGTGTCCGAAGCATTGTCATTGCAATGCCTCCAGTGAGCCCCCAGCACAAGCAGATAAGGAGGGTGAAGAGGTACACCCTCGACAGCCCGAGCGCCACAAGGCCCGTGCCCATCGCGCTTCCCGCAGCAAGGGCGAGGGCGCGCCCACGACGCGCCGGTTGCCAGCGGGTCGCGACGATCATCGACGTGGTGATCATCCCGAGGCTCATCGCAACATTGAGCACACTTGCCGCAAGTGACCGGGTGCCGAGCACGTCACGTGCAATCTCAGGGAGCAAGAGGGTGCTTGCGGTGATGACAACGCCAAGCACGGTCGTCAATGCCAACAGCGATCGAAGTGGTTCGGTGCGAAGCGCAATTTTTGCGGCGCTGCGAATAGCCCCCTTACGTGCAGTGACGGTGACGTGTTCTGGAATGAGCGTGCGACGGTGAAGAAGAACCCCGCAGAGCGAGGCTGCAGTGAGTAACCAGAGACCCGCTTCGAGACCAAATGCTTGGATGACCGCGCCTCCGAGGAAAATTCCTCCAATCGTTGAACCGGTCATTCCAAGATTCTGTAACGCAACCGCCTGCAGAAGCACCGACTCGTCGACGACGCGCGGAACGAGAGCCTGAAGTAGCGGCATGAGCATCGCTGGTGCGATTGCGGTGAAGAATGCACAGATCATTGCGACCGGGACAGTCATGAGGCCGGCGTGCAGGAGCACCGCTGAAACGGCGAAGAGTGCGGTTGAGGCGGAGAAAAGCGATACGCCAAGGGTTCGAGCGGAGATCCGATCTGCGAGTGACCCTGCCCACGCTGACAGAAGGAGGGGCGGAAGCCCGATGATGATGCCGAGAATCGCGGTTGCCGGATTCCACTCGGTGAGCTCCCCGACGAGCCACACGAACACGAATCGGCTGGTGCCGAGAGCGATGGACGCCATGATGTTGCTTGCGAGCACACCACGAAATGCCGTATTCGACATGACTGTGCCGATTCGCTGATTGGGTGTGGAGGTAGAGGTCATTGAAGTCCGTTCATGGCTGTGCTTCATACACGATGTGATTTGGTGTTTCAGCGATGCGCGTGAAGTTATCGAGGCCGGCCTCTGCGAATACTGCTCGCATCCCAGATTCGCCGGCTTGGTTGCCCATGCCGCGAGCGCCAGGTTGCGAAAGCGAGCAGGGAACGCAGCAGAACAGGCTCATCGCGTAACGCGGTGTTGCCCGCAGGTAGTGGTTCTCGGTGCGTGTTGGCATCGCGAAGGGTTCGACAACGATGATCGAGCCATCCGTCGAGAGTTGGTTGATCGCGTGTCGGGCGATGCCGACGGGGTCACCCATGTCGTGAAGGCAGTCGAAGAAACAGATGAGATCAAACGGCCCTGAAATTGCATCGGCAGCTGTGAGTTCGAACGAGACATTCGTGAGCCCGGCCTCAGCGGCATGTTGGCGAGCTTGGTCGATGGAAGGTTGATGAAGGTCAAAGCCAATGAAGGTGCTGTTGGGAAAGGCGCGAGCAAGGGTGAGCGTCGAGTAGCCGGTGCCGCAACCCATGTCGGCAACGGTGATTCCGGCTTCAAGATCGGCAGTGCCCTGAGACCGCTGCGGTAGCCAGTGCTGAACAAGTTGATGGTCGTAGGCCGGGCGGAAAATTTCCTGGGTTCCCTCGAAGAGGTAGGGGTGATGTTCTCCCCAGCCGAACGCCCCGTCACTCTTCATCGCTTCGATCCCACGGTCGAGATCCAAAAAGAGTGCTTGTACGGCGACGAGTCCGCCAGCGAGCCAGAACGGTGAGCCAGGGTCTGCGAGTACTGCAGCAACAGCACCGGGCAGAACGTATGAGTAAGTTGATTCGTCGTAGGTGATGAGTTGGGCTGCTGCTTGCTGGTCGAGCCATTCACGAGTCATGCGTTCATTGGTTGCTGCTGCGTTGGCAAGTTCTCCAGAGGTCATCGGGTTGCCATGTGCCATTGCTGAGTAGAAACCTGCTCGGTGACCCGCGATGATGCACGCAACTGTGGAGGCGCCCGCAAAGGCATCGGCGACGCCGAGGAGCACGTCTTTTAGTGACGGTGCGTCGTGCGGTTCTGACATATTCACCCCCTATGAATGAAGAACACCCTGCCGGTGCCCTGCCAGTCTTGCCGCGTCCTGTGCGTCATTACGTACCGCAGCGTTTTTATATGACAGAGGTTGTTGATGTTCGTTAGCGGCGCGTAGCGACTCTGTGAGTTTGCGGTCGCGGGTTCAGATCAGGCTGGCGATGCCGTCGAGGTTTCGTTCCATGTTGTCGGCGTGCTCTTTGAGTCGCCGTTCGATGATCTGGTGTTCTTTTTCAGGCATCTTTTCGATCGCCGGGCTGAGACCGCTCTTGCCCGGACCAATCGAGCAGTACTGCGTGACAAGCGTTCCACCATCAACCTCTTCGAGCGTGAACGACCAGGTGGCTGCAGGGCCACCACCGCCGGCGACTTCCCACGCAATATGACGTGAGGGCTCGCAGGCGGTAATTGTGCACTCGCTATTCCATTTCATGTCAGCGACCGGGTGCACGTTGGTGCCTTGGAATCGGGCACCAACTGCGGGCTCGGTTGCACCATCGAGCCATTCAGCACCTTTGAATTCTGTGGAGAACTTTGCAGGAAGGTTGATGTCACTCACGAGAGCCCAGATCGCCTCGGGAGTCGCGGCGATGACGCGTGCGACCTCAGTCGACGGGGCATCGGCATAACGCAGTTGATCTGTCATTGTGTCCTCACTTCAGTTCGGTGGCCGGTGGTGGCCTAACGTCCAGCGTATGCGAGTTGGTGTGAGCACACTGATCCAGTCACCCGACGACATTGAGTTTGTTGTTGAGTGCGAGCGTCTTGGTGTTGACACGATCTGGGTTCCTGAAGTGTGGGGCTATGACGCGATGACACCACTGGGTCTGCTTGCGGCAAAGACCTCGACCATTCGGCTTGCCACCGGCATCGTGCAGTTGGGCGCTCGTACGCCGGCGATGTTGGCGATGCAGTCGATGTCGTTGCAGATGCTGTCGGGCGGTCGTTTCGTGCTGGGTGTCGGGTCGAGCGGCCCTCGCATCATGGAAGGCTGGCATGGTGTCCCGTTTGCAAAGCCAGTGCAACTCACACGTGAGACCATCGACATCATCAGGATGATCGCT
>JAPOIQ010000363.1 GCA_029978815.1 bacterium | reverse complement strand
GGAATTGAGCCGCCCGAGGTGTACCGAGGCGTTGAGCAGTTGCCAGTAACCGGACACTCATTTGCAGAAATTCTTCACGATGCTGAAGCACCTGCGGCGAACACCCTTCAATATTTCGAGAACGGTGGAAGTCGGGCGATCATCACTCAGCGAGAGGGCGAGTGGTGGAAGGCAGTCACCAAACACAATCCTGGCGATGACTTTGACACTGAGCCTTGGGAGCTCTACAACCTCTCACTTGATCCCTCTGAGTGTGAGAACCTCTCCGCAGTTGAGCCACAACTTGCTCAAGAACTCATTGAACTCTGGTGGTCAGAAGCAGAACGCAACGGCGTGTTGCCACTCGACGATCGGACGCTAGAGCTCTTCGCTGCAGTGCGTCATGATCGGTCAGCGCATCGATTAGATGGCGTGTATCGGTATCGCCCTCCAATGGCGCCGATTCCAGCAAGTGCATCGGCGTCTACGGGTGGTCGGTGGTTCGAACTCACTGCAAACGTGACATTCAGTGCGGGCGACGAAGGTGTGTTGTGGTCAACCGGCACAGAGAATTCTGGCGTATCGGTGTTTGTCCAACATGGCCGGCTCGTCGTCGATTACAACGCCTTCAATGACCACACACTGATTGAGTCGACGAAAGAAATTCCCCTGGGTGATATCAGCCTGCAGGTTCGCTTGGAGCGAACAGGTCGAACGACCGGATGGTGTGAGCTATCGATGAACGGCGAGTCATGTGGACGAGCAGACATTCCGTTCTATATGCGCATGGTTTCATCGGTCGGTTCCAGCATTGGTTACGACCATGGCTCGCCAGTCTCAGAACGTTACGAGGCTCCCTTTGCCTTCACCGGCGCCCTGCATCACGTCGTGGTGCGTCTTCCAGAGCGCAAGTCAGCCGCCGAGGCAACGGCAGCCGCACAAGCAGAAATGACACGCCAATGACGATTGACATCACTCTTTTGGGTACGGGAAGTCCGATTCCGTCGCCCGACCGTGCCGGGCCCGCAACGCTGATCTCGGCCGAAGGGGAGCATTACCTCGTTGATGCTGGCAGAGGAGTCCTCATGAGAATGGCGGCTGCTGGAGTTGGCGCTCCTCAGCTGTCAGCGGTGTTGCTCACGCACCTACATAGTGATCACATCACCGATCTCAACGATGTCATCACCACCCGATGGGTGATGACGTTTGAGCCGACACCGTTAACGATCGTCGGCCCGGTCGGAACACAACACGTCGTCGACCACCTACTTGCGAGTCTTGCTCCGGATATTGCGTATCGCACTGCTCACCACGGCGATCTCAATCACGAACCACCTGTGCATGTCATCGAGGTCGAATCAGGACGCGTTGAACTCGGTGGGTCGGTGGCAATCATCGCTGGGGCAACCGATCACAAACCTGTTGAGCCAAGTGTCGGATTCCGTTTCGAATCAGGCGGTAATTCGGTTGTTGTTGCCGGCGACACCATTCCATGTGAATCGTTGGACGCACTGTGTGCTGGAGCCGACGCTCTTGTGCATACGGTGATCCGAAAAGACATCATCGCCAACGTTCCTCTGCAACGGATGCTTGACACGCTCGACTATCACTCATCCCCAGCCGAAGCTGGTGCAACAGCCAATCGAGCAGGAATGACGACATTGGTGCTGACCCACTATGTCCCAGCGATTGCGCCTGGCGGCGAACAGGAATGGGTGGATCTCGCCGCAACCGAATTCACTGGAAAAATCGAAGTCGGAAACGACCTTCACAGAATCTCTATCGGTGGATTTTAAGTAGCGATCGCTAGCAATTAAGTAGGAGGACGACCGATGCAGGTAGTGCGCACCCCAGATGAGCGTTTCGATGCGATACCCGATTTCCCATTTGCACCTCACTACATCGACATTGATGACGGTGATGGAGGGCACCTGC
>JAPOIQ010000322.1 GCA_029978815.1 bacterium | reverse complement strand
CATATTCCGCAACCGAAATCGTCATGGGTGGCGAGATGGCTGGCATGGTGGTGATTGGCTTCGAGTACGACTCAGTCGATGCAGCAATGGCGGGCCAAGAAGGCTTCTATCACGACGACCAACTGGTTGGAATGATGCAAGACACGCAGGTTCAAATCAACCGCCGGATTCTCTTCCGTGTGCAATCTGAGCGCGGCGAACGTCGCGGTCAATACGGCACGATCCTCTACATGGCGGGCCGCCCTCTTGATGACGCAACCATGGAAAGCAACATGGATCACAATTGGTCGCATATGCAAGACGGCGCAAATGGCTTGACATGGCTTACATCAATTGCTGCGGGCCCCGCACCGTTCAATGGAACTGCTGTCACTTGGACGGATTCATTGGATGATCTCTTGGCCGCGTCAAACAAGATGTTTGCTGACCCAAAGACGATGCAGATCATGACCGATTCAGGCGCCCAAGTTCTCGGCCGTGTTATCGGTCGCAACATGCTCTGAGTCAGCAACGATCATGACATACGCCCAAATTATGGAGTTCGATATGGACTCCGGTGAAGCGGTTGAGTTGATGAACAAGTACGCAGAAGAGGGCAAGGGTGTCTCGTATGCCCGCCGAGCCCTTGTCTGTGCCGATCGGAACCGACCAGGCAAAATCATTCAGATTGTCTTCTTCAACTCCATTGAAGAGGCTGAACTCAACAACAACCTTGACATCACGCAGAACGCTGCAGCTGAATTCTCGGCGAAGGTCGGCGACGTTCAATTCACCGACCTCGATGTTCTCGCCGAAGTCACTCTGTAGACAACACGCCCAACGAAAGGAATTCAATCATGAACGAATCAACATATTTAGAACTTGGAAAGCAGATCTCTGATCGCCTGAGATCGTCTCAACTCACGTACTTTGTTGCGGTTTCTGCAATTACTGCAGTGATCGTGTTTGGTAGAGGCGATGACGTCAACTTGTTGTTGACGATCTCAGCGATCGGTATCGGTTTGTTCGGCATCTTGTCGTTCGACGCTGCCCAGCAGGCTTACATCATGCTGAACAAGTCCATGCCAGAAGACATGGCGGCGACACCCATTGGTGAGGCCACCAAAAACCCGGCGCAGTTCCAGTTTTACCGAGTGACGAACGCCGTTTTCACGGCACTCATCACCGTTGTCCATGTCATCACCATCTACAAGTAGGAGCACATCATGAGTTACACATCATTTTCCATCGGGCGTCCTGGTCGTGCCTATGACGGGGTCGCTATGGGTTCCGATGAATGGAATGCCCTCATCACCCGGCAATTCGAAATTCTGGGTGAAGGCAATGCAGAGACTCTTGTCGGAGGCTTTGCTGCAGGCATCGGCAAGTTCATCAATGTGAATAAATACCCAGATGTTGAGTCATCAACTCGAGTCATTGCTCGACTTGCAGGTGAGCAACTGTTTGAAGTCGAATCCTCTGGCCCGTTTGTGTCCACTGAGGACATGATGAAACTGATGGCAAGTTAAGGAGAGATCATGTCAGCTATAGCAGTAGTAACGTTTCGGTGCAGTCCAGAAGGCAGATCTGCTCTCAATGATTTTCTGTCTGGTGAAGAGGGACTCTCAGTCACCCGTGCCTACGACGGCGCAATACGAGTTGAGACCCTACTGAGCAACGACAGCAACGACGTCGTGCTCTACGAAGAGTGGGAATCAGTTGAGCATCATCAGGCGTACGTAGGCTGGCGAGTGGAGACCGGCCTTGCGGACTTTCTCTCTTCAAATGGCATTGAACTTGAAATCGCTTACCTCACGCCTACGGATATCTGATGATCTTTCACATTCATCATCATCACGACGAAAACACATGTCCGGCCAATAGCCCCGAAGCCGTCGGGGCGACATTTGGTTCGGTTTTACCTGCTCTAAGTGAATACGGAGTCACCGTTATCGGCGCGTGGGTTGACCCACCGGGCCACGACTTCTTCTTCGTTGTCGAAACTGACAGTTACGACGACCTTGTCGAAGGGCTCCGCCCAATTCTCTCAGCGGGAACCGCAAGAATTCAGCCTGTTGGAGATCTTCAGGCTCAGGTTGCCAAACGAATGGCTGAGGCCAACTAAACCCTGAAACATCTGTTCTTTAACGGTGCTTCCTGAAGAAGTACCGTTAAAGAATGGATACTCAGCATCACAAGTTACGAGCGGTCGGCGTCACCCTTGACTCAAATGACCCTGATCGCACCGCCAACTTCGGGCAGGCCGCCCTTGGGTTTCGTCGCCGAGAAGGAGACGGCAATCCGTACATCCCACTGTCGGATAGCCCAGCAGGCAGGCCGCT
>JAPOIQ010000036.1 GCA_029978815.1 bacterium | reverse complement strand
GCACGAACTCACGGAACTCTGGATGCGTGTCTGAGCAGATGTCCATCTTTGCCGCACGGCGCGTCTTGCCACCCGACTTGATCGTTCCGGCTGAGGCATCAGCGCCTCGCATGAAGCTCACCGGGCCAGAAGCGGTTCCGCCACCTTCAAGTAGTTCGGCGCTTGAGCGAATCTTTGAAAGGTTCACTCCCGAACCCGAACCACCCTTGAAGATCACTCCTTCTTCGCGGTACCAGTTGAGGATGGAGTTCATCGTGTCGTCAACCGACAAGATGAAACATGCACTCGCTTGCTGACGGACGCCTGGGACGCCGATGTTGAACCACACCGGACTGTTGAATGCTGCTCGCTGAGTGACGAGGATGTAGCGCAACTCGTCGGCGAAGGCCTCTTCCTCTGCATCGTCAGCGAAGTATCCACCCTCGCGACCCCAGGTCGTAATGGTGCGCACAACACGCTCGATGACCTGGCGGAGTGATGACTCGCGCTCGGGTGTACCGAGGGTGCCACGGAAGTATTTCTGCGCAACGATATTTGTTGCGTTGACCGACCAGGTCGTTGGGAACTCGACGTCGAGCTGTTCGAATGCGACGCTGCCGTCTTTCCAGTTGGTGATCCGCGCGTCGCGACGCTCCCAGACCACCTCGTCATACGGGTTGACCCCGGGCGAGGTAAATAAACGTGAGATGCCAATGGTGCCATCAGGTGCTGCTAGTTCTGTTGTGTTTTCCGATGCCAATGACATGTTGTACTCCTCGATCTTCCTAACCCATTTGCCGCCCACCCGTTGACCTTGGAGACAGAACACCCACCGTGTTTGTGGTCTGAACTTCCCTAATTTGCCGAGGGCCGCTTCCGCTTCCCGACACAAGATCTTGGGTAACACTCTCTTTTCAATTCACCACTCACACAACAGGTTGTGTTCGGGGTGGTCTGCAATTACATCATTGTAGTTAGGCCTGTGTCAACGACCGCTCAAAGAAAGTCGAAATATTTGGCCAGACGCCCGGTTTGAACTCAGCACCGGTGCGCAGGTTCAGGGACTCTCACCCCACATCGGAGAACCTCACGACCCCCCAACACAGTCCTCCGCGCACCGGTGCTGCGAACTTGACCAACCCTAAATACCGCGCCCTGTGGATCGAAAGTGGACAACTCAGAAAACTTGTGGATGACTCAAAAAGTTTTGGGGACATTATGGGGATGACCATCAAAATCGTCGAAGGCGATGCCATGCTGGACGCGTGAGAGACGAGTTCGCTTTTCTCAATGATGCGGAAGTTGCCGCGCTGTACACCCACCCTCGACCGCCTATGCGCAACGGTCGCTCCCCTATCGAACTTTGCATGGTTGCATCACTCGATGGGTCGATTGCTCTCGACGGGCTTTCTGGGGGCCTCTCCAATAGCGCTGATCTGAAAGTGCTCTCTACTCTGCGGTCAGCATCGGGATGTGTTCTTGTTGCTGCGGGCACGGTTCGAAGTGAGAGATATGGAACACCCGCACGACCCGATCTCACCGTCGCTGTTGTCACGAACTCGTGCAACCTCGATTGGGACGGACCTTTATTCTCTTCTGGGCAGGCAATCGTGGTCACTCACTCGTCTGCCGACCTTCCGAGCCACATCCGGTCGATACGAGCTGGCGAGACCTCAGTCGACATCACATTGGCCGTCGAGCAATTACAGCAGTACGTACCTCAACAGGGTTTCATCCAGCTTGAGGGCGGTCCAACACTGAACGCCTCGCTTCACCAACATGACCTCATCGACGTCGTAAATCTCACGCTGTCGCCACAACTTGTTGGTGGACCCGGACAACGAATGATCGAATCATCGGTTGAACTCACTCAGAAATTCCGCCTGCAACACGCAGTGAGTGACGGCGACTGCTTGTTTACGAGATGGGTCCGGCACTCTGAGGCTGCTTCGTGAGCAATTCAATCTCACGGTGAAAATCTGCCGCACCATCAAATTCTTTGTACACAGATGCAAAACGAAGATACGCAACCTCGTCGACAACTCGAAGTTGTTCAAGAACCGCAACACCAATCTGAGTTGCTGGGATAACGGAGCCGGATGCGCGAACAGCATCCTCGACATCACTTGCCATCACGGCGATTGTGTCGTCATCAATACCGCGACCTTTTGCTGCCGCAGAAATTCCGTTCTCAACTTTTGATCGATCGAACGGCTCGTGTTTGCCACATGATTTGACGACGGTGAGCGGCACTTCCTCGACCCGTTCGAATGTCGTAAACCTGTAGCCGCAGCCACTGCAGTGGCGCCGACGACGAATTGATGACCCATTTTCAGCCATCCGAGAATCGGCCACGCGGGTTTCGTCGGTGTGACAGGTCGGGCAACGCACGTCCTTAGAGTAGTCACAGCGCAGTAACTGATTGAGGGAACTATCGCCGAACATCGAAGACCTCGTCATCAGCAATCGCAACGGTGCCGCTGTTCAGATCGGATGAATCACGCACTATGGAGTTGACGAGTCCACTCCTACACAGCGCTCGGACCGTGCGAGGTGCTCAGGGAAGTACGACTGCTTGGCCGACCTGAATCGACGTTCCACCGTTGAGCGTGATGAGACGATCGAGGTACCGATCTACATCTATCTCGCCGTGGTGCGCACGAGCGATCGACCACAAGGTGTCGCCGGGTTGGGCGGTCACTGTTGAGCGAACGGGTGCTGGACCAGTGGATGCGGCAGAGGCGGTCACACCGCTTGCACCGGCCAGCACCTCGTTCACTACGAGTCCTCCCGAAACTGCGAGGAGGGCCATGATGCCGCCCACGACCAAGCGGCGACGACGGTACGTCGCTGCGGTCGGGCGGCGAACGGGAAGCGCCATCTGTGCGGTGTGGCGCCGAACGTTGAGATCAGTTGTGGGGATTGCGAATGTGCTCATGTCATAACTCCTCGAAACCTTGAACTACCGATAGTTCTCACCCTAAATAGAGGGTGTAACAGTGGTTATCCGGCGTTGTTGAGACGAAGACAACATGCGTACCGAACACCTGTTCGTTTCTCATTGTATACGAACGTCTGTTCGTGTCAACCCCAAAACCAAACATTTGTTCGACGAACAAGTGTTTGACTCATCCATCGAACGCCTGTACGATGACCCTATGACCGGAAAAGGTATGTCTGCCCGCCAGCGCCAAATCCTCGAGTTCATTGAGGCTCAGATCCAAGACCACGGATACCCCCCATCGGTTCGCGAGATTGGCGAAGCTATAGGTCTTACCTCACCCTCGACCGTTCACACACACCTCAATACGCTCACCAAATTGGGTTACCTACGACGCGACCCCACTAAGCCACGAGCAATCGAGGTCACCTGGGATCCCTCGTCAGGCGTCGCAATGGAACGTCGCCCAATGCGCCATGTCCCGCTCATCGGCGATGTAGCAGCAGGTACCGATGTCCTCGCACAAGAAAATGTCGAAGAGGTGCATCCAATTCCTCTCGACTTCGCAGGTGAAGGCGAACTGTTCATGTTGAGGGTGCGCGGTGAATCGATGATCGAGCTCGGAATTCTCGACGGCGACTTCATCATTGCAGTCCAACAAACCTCAGCAAAGAACGGCGACATCGTTGTTGCTGGAATCCCCGGTGATGAAGCAACGGTGAAGACCTATCAACAACGTGGAACAAACGTTGTTCTCATCCCAGCGAATAGCACGATGAGCGAAATGGAATTCTCCGCCGACGAGGTGTCAATTTTCGGACGCGTCGTCACCGTCATGCGGCGTCTCTGATCACCACGTCAGCTAATTCGGTCAGCCGGTAACGGCGCAGGCCACACAGCACCGTCTACCGTTTGGGGCCGAGAGCGTGCCGATGGGCGCACCACGAGAACTCCTGCAATAACGGCTCCGACGAGCCAGCCGACTCCCCACCACCATCCATTCGCGCGAATCACTGATGGGTCTACCCCAATCGTTGTAACGACGTCGCCGGTTGCCTCAACCTTGATGACGAACTCCCCCGCAGCATCAACATCGACAACACCGAGCGATCCTCGCTGGCCACCAGCAACGATTCGGCTGGCATTGATCTCCGGCAATGGCAACGACGCGGTAGATCCCGACTCGGATGACAACTGCACACCTGTGAGTACACCTGTTCTCGGGCCAGCCGCAATTTCCCGACACGCCTGCGTTGTCGACAGCGAGGGCCCTGCCACCTCGATGCTCACGAGATAGCGGCCAGCAGACGGCAGATTGACTGTCGACGTACAACCACTCACGACTCTGATCGCATCCGCATCCGCGCCATTCGCGCGCTGACTAGCCAACACAACCGACAGCACCCCACACACCAGCATGACCCCGGCGAGAACGACGAGCACCACCTCTCGGCGGGGTGTCCGAGCCCTCCGAGTAGTGCTCACAGATTCGAACCAGAAAGCCGGTCTGCAACAAGCTGAATGCGATCGGTTGGTTGAACGACCGCAACACGCACGAACGCAGCGCCATCGTCTCCGTAGAACTCACCCGGGCTCACAAGTGCCCCGCCATCGGCCATGAGCCGTTCAACAAACGACCACGCATCTCCAACCGGAACCCAGAGATAAAAGCCGCCCTGGGGCATCGGAACATCACACTTTGCCCACGACGACAACACCTCTGCCATGACATTCAGTCGATCAAGGTAACGGTCTCGCTGAATCTCAACATGCTCATCGTCAGCGAGTGCTGCAATTGCTGCGACCTGGGCCGGACCAGGCACCATCATGCCAACATGCTTGCGGACTTCGCTGAGATATCTAACGATGTCGGCGTCTCCGGCGTAAAACCCGACCCGAGCGCCCGCCAAATTTGAGCGTTTCGAGAGCGAATGCACCGCCACTACCCCATCGAGGCCGTTCTCAAGGATGGTTCTCCGAGGCCCGTCCCACGTGAACTCCACATAGCACTCGTCTGAGAACACAGGGATGCTGTGCTTGCGCCCCCATGCAGCAGCGGCGTCAAGGTCATCAAGTTGCCCTGACGGATTCGATGGTGAATTCACCCACAACAACAGCGCACGCTCAATGTCGCTCTCATCAACCGAGGACAACAGCAGCTTCCCAGAGGCGTCTACAGGGATCGGAACCGCCCGGCAGCCGGCAAGAGTCGCCCCCATCGCATACGTTGGATACGAGATCGCTGGATACAGCACCGTGTCTCGATCTGGGTTCCTGAGACGCATCCATTGCGGGAGAGTTCCGACAAATTCTTTCGTTCCAATACACGCCGCTATCGCGGACGTTGGGACATCGAGTGCGAAGCGCCGCTCGATCCAGGACGCGATTGCTTCGCGAAGGGCAACTGAACCGATTGAAGCTGGATAACCACGTTCTGCTCCCGATGAGCCGAACGCAGAAATCACTGATGCCGGAGGGGGATCAAAAGGTGTTCCAATCGACAGATCAACTATCCCACCTTCATGATGAGCACCGAGGGGCGCAAGCCGGTCGAGCCGATCGTATGGATATGGCGGCGGCACAAATGGTTCATTCATCATTCGATGTCCCATCACGTTCAGACCCCGTTGACACGACTCCATTTTGCCCGCTTTCGCCCTCAGCCTTGGAGTTGCGTGGTGTCGATGAGTTCGAATGGGTTGGCGCAACCACCCATTCTTCAAGTCGACCAGTCGAGGCTTCTGAGAGACGAGCGCGAATCGTCATCCCGTGCTCGCCTTCTGCTGTTGACACGACCTGGCCCTCTCGGTGAATCGAAGCGATCACGTCACCTCGTTCCCATGGCACCACGAGTTCGACGATGGTGTCGAGCGAACGAAGTCGATCTCCGAGCGTTGCCAGCATGTGGTCGATTCCGTCGCCAGTCACGGCGCTCACCGCTACTGCGCCCGGGTAGTGGCGCAACAGGTCGTTTGCCACGTCTTCGGCCACATCTGACTTATTGAACACGATGAATTCAGGGACGTTCTCAGCTGAAATTTCCGAAAGCACCTCTCGCACTGCGGTGATCTGCCCATCTGGATCAGGTGCTGATGAATCGACAACATGGACGAGGAGATCAGCGGTCACCGCGGTTTCAAGAGTTCCTTTAAACGCTTCGATCAGCCCATGTGGCAATCGACGGACGAACCCGACGGTGTCGGTAAGCAGTACTGGCTCGCCACCCGGAAGTGACAATCGGCGCGTCGTCGGGTCGAGCGTTGCAAACAAACGGTCTTCAGCGAGCACACCTGCATCGGTGAGCCGGTTCAACAGCGTCGACTTTCCGGCGTTTGTGTAGCCAACGATGGTCACCTCTGCAAGCCCGCTGCGATCACGACGCTTTCGCTGGAGTGAACGGGTCTCTGCGAGTTGACGCAGTTCTGTTTCGAGTGCGCGTATTCGACGGTTGATCTGACGACGATCGGTCTCGAGCTTGGTTTCGCCGCCACCGAAGCGTGCGCCGACACCACCTCGCTGCTGGGAGAGATTCGCTCCCTTACCTCGGCGAAGACGCGGCAACCGATATCGCATCAGCGCCAATTCGACTTGGGCCTTACCTTCAGGAGTTCGGGCGTTCTGGCCAAAGATGTCGAGGATGACGGCGGTGCGATCAATAGCGGTACGGCCGAGCAATTTCTCAAGTTGAAATTGTTGTGCGGGGTGAAGTTCGTTGTCGAACACCACTGTGTCGGCATCGACCGCAAGACACAGCGTCTTCAGTTCTTGGGCTTTTCCCTGTCCGATAAACCAGGTGTGATCGGGCGCGGTGCGCCGCTGAGTCATACGAGCGACAACATCGGCTCCAGCGGTATCGACGAGTAACTCCAATTCATCGAGGCCCGCTTCGGTGTCGTCTTCGGTTGAGCCCGGCAGCGTGACGCCGACCAGCACAATTTTCTCTCGAATGGTGCGGTCGATCAGGGTCGACCCAAGCGCCTCCCCATACGGGTTGCTCACAGAGACACCATTACTTCACCGATGAAGACGGCTGGGCCAGTGAGAATTGCTTCCGTCGTGTCGCGATTCACCGCAACGATTGCGTCTCCACCAGGCATATGCACGGTGACAGATTCTGCGCTTTGTGCCACCAGACCCCAAGTCAGCGCAGCTTCTGCAGCAGCGCACGCACCAGTTCCACAGGCCTGGGTGAGCCCAACACCGCGCTCATGCACTCGCATCGTGATCGCATCGGGCTCAGGCCCAGGAGCAATGATTTCCAAATTGATGTGAGGGACACGCTGGCCGAGGTCGAGCAAATCAACAGCATCAACGTCATCAACACCGACAACTGAGTGCGGATTGCCGAGCGAGAGATGTCGCACCGGCCGGTCAGGATGACATTCGAGTCGTTCCCAATATTGCGGTTCTTCGAGCGGCGAAACCAAGCCCATTGAAACCGACAGCATCAGTGAACTCTCGTCGATGACGTCGACAAGGCGCACGACTCGGCGACCTGCGTCGGTTGCAACGTCAACCGAGGTGAACTGAGAACCTTCAGCGAGAAAACCTGCCTGCACGAGGCAGCGAATTCCGTTGCCGCTCATTTCGGCAGGAGACCCGTCTGCATTGATGAGCCTCATCGTCATATGCGACCCTGATCCGCCGAGCAGTAACAAGCCATCTGCACCGATACCACCGTCTGGGTCACACCATTTCATGGCAGCGGTTACCCAGTCGATCGACATCTGGTCAAGTGCGACACCGTCAACAAGTTGCCGAGTATCTGCAACGAGAAATGCGTTGCCGAGACCGTGATGATGGGTGAGCCTGATCTGCATGACAACCCCAACACTACGGCAGACGGCTGATAATGACTGGCCCGACCTCGGCGACTGGGTCCTGCTCAATATCGATCCATTCGATGCGGGGGTCGCGGCGAAACCATCGCTCTTGTTTTACTGCAAATTGACGAGTTCGAGAGATAGTTGTCGCTACCGCTTCATCAAAGGAGCATCGCCCCTCGAGATGCGCGATGAGTTCCCGATATCCAAGCGCTTGACAAGCAGTTCGAGAAGGTTGAAGGGAGAGTACGTGTTCAACTTCTTGAAGGAAACCGTCAGCCATCATCTTGTGAACGCGTTGCTCAATTCGTTGCGCCAGCACCTCACGCGGCCAGCGCAACCCAACTTGGTGGACTTCGCTCGGGGCGTACTCCTCCAGCCCATTACCAAATGACGAGAACAATTCGCCGGAGCCTTCAATGACTTCAAGTGCTCGAACGACCCGGCGCGTATTCGTTGGCTCCATCCGGTCAGCGGCGACAGGGTCAAGTTGTGTCAGACGGGCGTGCAAGG
>JAPOIQ010000127.1 GCA_029978815.1 bacterium | reverse complement strand
CAATCGTGTGAGCTTCCGGCATGAATCTGCGGTCCATCCTCCGCCGTACATCATCGGATTCTCCGCAAACACCGCAACCGCAACACCATCAAGACGGGCAAGTCCACCGATGATCGACGTTCCCCAGTCTTTACCGATCTCAAAGAAACTTCCCTCGTCAACCAACGTCGTCATGATGCGCTTCATGTCATAGCTCTGACGAGGATTCCTCGGAATTGCATCAGCAAGCCATTCATCTCGTCTCGCTGGGTCGTCACCCCAATCCTCGAGAGGCGGAAGTTCGTCAACCGACGTCGGCAAATACGACAAGAACTGCAGCGCTTTCTCGAAGGCCTCTGCTTCGCTGTCAACCGCATCATCAACCGCGCCATTACGAGTGTGAATATCAGCGTGACCCAACTCATACTTCGAGACGGCGCCGAGGCCAGCCTGCTCAACGAGCGCCGGCCCAGCGATCATCATTTGAGAGGTGTCACGAACCATCACCGAATAGTGAGAAGCCGTTGCTCGAGCTGCACCAAAACCTGCAACAGAGCCGAGCACCAACGAAACCGACGGAGCGATATTGAGGTGGTCGCACACGGTGTGCCAACCCGGAAGTAACGGAATATACGTGCGGCCCGCCTGCTCGATGGTCTTTACCGAACCGCCACCCGACATGCCATCGAGAAGACGAACGTGCGGCAGACGCATCTCTGCGGCAATCGTTTCAGACGCTTCGCGCTTCGCAGAGATTGACGCATCATTTGAACCGCCACGGACGGTGAAGTCATCTCCTGATACGACTGCCGGGCGTCCGTCAAGATTTGCGATGCCAAAGACGAAATTTGACGGCATGAACTCGACGAGATTTCCTTCGTCGTCATACTTGGCGACTCCCGCCGTCTTGCCCATTTCCCAGAAACTGCCCTCATCGACAATCTGGTCGATTCGCTCTCGAATAGTGAGTTTGCCAAAGTGATGCTGGCGCTCGACCTTGTCAACACCCCCAAGCTGCTCGGCGAGTTGCTCTCGGCGATGCAGATCTTCGAGTTCGGGTTCCCAGGTCACGTCTACGACGGTACTCACGGGGTCTCTTTTGGCCAGAGCCGCAGCAACCGTCACGCCCAATACGGTCACCAACGACCGAGAAAATGCGGATCAAAAACGGCTGAACTTCGGGTGCTACCGTGCGTTCCACTGTGCCGACTGATGAAACAACACGACTTCCATCTCGTCTCTGGCGATTCGGCATTCTCGTTTTCCTTCTCTCACGTCTCCTCGTACTTCTCGGCCTCGGCGTTGTTGCGGTGGCGCGCACCCAAGAAGACGCCAGAAACGGATTACCCCGACTCTCAACCCTGCATCACATTCGTGAAGCCTTGGTGAGTTGGGACGGTTTCTGGTACCTCGAAATTGCATCATCTGGGTACCCCTCACACATTCCTGAAAACGTCACATATTTCATGCTGGAAGCGAGAGCGGCTTTCTTCCCTGGATTCCCGATGATCGTCCGAATGGTCGACGTCATCCTTCCGTGGGGCCATCCTGAATCTGCACTCATCGTCAACTTCTTTCTCGGCGCAACCGCCGTACTTGCGGTTGGTGCTCTCGCCTATCGGTTGCACGGCGAACAGGTTGCGGCCCTTTCGATGACCATTTTTTCAATGTTTCCGGGGTCGTTCGCTCTCTCAATGGCCTACAGCGAATCCTTGATGATCACCTTCAGCGCACTCGCCCTGCTCTTTCTCATCGACAATCGCTGGTTGCTCGCAGGCCTCGCCGGAGCGGTCGCAACGATGACGAGGCCAAACGCGCTCGCGCTCGGATTGGCCTGCCTCATCGCCGCCTGGACACAGCGTCACAACATCCGCTCAGCATTCGGGGCGCTGTTCTCGGCGGTGTGCACCGGTGCCGGATTTATCATCGCTCAACTCTTCATTGCGGGAACGGCTAAGGAAGCAGGTGCGTGGTTTCGGGTACAACGTGAAGCATGGTCGGAAGGTTTCTCGTTTGGAATCGACACCGTTCGACTTATCGGCGAATGGATTGTGTCTCCGCTTGGCTCACCAACTCGAGCACTCACCGTCGGTTCAACTCTCTTCATCGCAGCCGGCCTGTGGGCAGTTGCGCGCTCGCGCCTTCACCCAATTGTTTCTGCGTACTCGATTGGCATCGTCAGCCTCACGCTGCTCGCTTCGACGACGACTCCGCGCCCTAGGTTTGCGCTCACTGCAGTCGGACTCTTCATCGCAATTTCAGTCACCTGGCTCAACGCACGTTCACTGTCGCCCGAACGACGTCGCTCGCTTGAACTCGTCGCATCAGGTATCTCTGGGGCTCTGTTGGTCACCGTGACAGCCATCTACGGTCTGCTCGGCGCCATACCGTGAGTCAACAACTTCGCTTCATGCGCACCAGCAGAGGCAGTTGGGCATTTCTTCTGTGGCCATTGGTGGTACTTCTTCTCGCTGACCGGGGTCGACTGAACGCCGATACGAAATATGACCTCACGGTCGCTCCTCGACGACTCATCAACGCTTCGTTGTCGACATGGGATGAGGTGAGCCACGGGGGTTGGGTTCTCCAACAGCATGCGGGCTACCTATGGCCAACAGGACCGTTCTTTTCAGTCACCGACGCACTGCCTGATTGGGTGCAGCAACGCCTTTGGGTGGCGCTCATCATTGTGGCCGGCGGTCTTGGTGCGAGATGGGCGGCACGCACTATCGGGATGACACCAGTCGTCGCGACTCTTGCGGGGCTGATCTACCAGTGCTCTCCCTACCTTGTGCCCTACCTTGCTCGAACCTCCGCCATGTTGCTGCCTTGGGCGATTGTCGGGTGGTTATTTGGAGCATCAATCCGCGCAACTCATACCAGTGCTCCGAGATGGATCGCCGTGATGGCACTTCTTATTGCGACTGCCGGCGGGGTCAATACCACTGCGATTGCGATGGTGAGCTGGTTACCAATTGCCGTGTTTTTCGTCGCCTATCGAGACCACACGATCTCGGGCCGACAATTCAGCGGGCTCGCGTTTGCGACGGCTGGATCCGCGTTTCTCGCGAGCGCCTGGTGGGTTGCGTCAGCAGTCATTGGCGCACGATTCGGTCCTGACCTTTTGGGATTTTCGGAAACTGTTCGAGACGTATCATCGACCTCAACCGGACTAGAAGTATTTCGGGGCGCCGGCTACTGGTTGAACTACGTCGTTGAGCCAGACGGTTCCCCGACATCTGCACCTGGACGACTTCTCACCGAGCAACCGTCCGTCATGACAGCAACATTTGGGATTGCTCTGCTCGGACTCATCGGCGCAATCACAGTGCATTCACCACACCGCCGCCTGTTCGCGACACTCACGGTTATCTCCGTGGTGTTTGCCATTGGTGTTCATCCTTCTGACAACCCGTCACCATTTGGCCAGGCGATGCTGAGTTGGCTGCCCGAGGGCGCGCTATCGGCCTTCAGGTCTTCCACCAGAGCCCTCCCGATTTGGACGCTGGTGATCGCTATCGGTTTCGCGCAACTGCTCTCTCGGGTGCGTTCGACATCGATGCTCGTTGCTCCAACGGTTGTGCTTGCGGCCATTGCCGCCCCCTGGTACACGCTTGGATATGTGGTTGACCCAGTACTGGAGCGGCCAAGTGCTCCGCCCGCGTCCTGGGAGGTGCTGCTCAATGAACTCGACGATGTTGACCGAGTACTTGTCCTTCCGGGCACTGAGTTCTCCACCTTCGAATGGGGGCACACGCAAGACCCTCCTTGGACCTCGCACACTTCAGTTATTACGCGTGAACTTCTGCCACTTGGCTCACCCGACAGAATGGATCTGCTGCTCGCTCTTGACGACTCGCTACAGGACGGAGTTATCGAGATCAATGCAATTGCTGACGCCGCCACTCTCATCGGAGCCGACGCTGTCTGGGTCGCAGAGGATGTCAATACGTCCCGTTATCGAACACAACCAATAACTGTGAGCGACCTCGTCGGCGCCAACGGACTTCAACTCGTGGCTGCGGTCGAAGGCGGTGGCGGGCTGTTCGCCGTTGAACCTGTTGCTCTCGAAGGCACCACAGGGAGCATCGCGCTGTGGGGCGGCGGACGCGGAGCAGTCGATGCTCTTGCCGCAGGAGTCGTCTCCTCTCGCGAGATGCTGTGGCGCCCCGAAACTGCGCCAGAGGGAGTGAAGACTGTCATTACCGACGGCGACCGCGATGCAGTGCGGCAGTGGCGATCGTCGCAGGCAACACGAGGGGCAACAAGCGAACCCTCAGATATCGGCCGAGACGGCGTCAATGCTCTCGTGTCGGGTGACCCCATCCAGACCACCGTGCGTTGGGGCGAGTCAGGAGAATGGACGGTCTCGGCATCGACGTATGGAAATGCTCTAGAACTTCAGCCGGAGCGGCGCGGCTCTATGGCGGTCGACGGTAACCCGGCCACCGCATGGATCGTTGCAGATCCGTCGACCAGACCAAGCCTCTCGATCAGCGGACCGCTCACGACCTTGGCACCAGTCACCACCGCGCTCCTTGGAGGTATCACCGAACTTGAGGTGAGGTACCTCACCCGCGGTGAGGATGGCGTTCGTAAGATCACCGCTGACTTCGATGGAACCTTCCCTGAAATCGACCTCCCTGTCGATACCTATGCGGTTGAGGTCACCATTTCTCAGGTTCTCCCTGGCACAAGCGAGGCCGGACTTTCAGAGATCCTCCCGGCACCAGTCGAAGAAATTGTGGTCGTGCCTCCCCTACCGAACTCGACAACCGATGTTGTGCTGTCGAGATGGAGAGTCGATCGACCCGATCTAGGTCGAAGCGATCCGGAAATTGTATTACGGAGGGCGATTCACACTTCAGTGGCAAGAGAAATGACGCTGAGCGTAGAAGGGCTCGCCCATCGCGACCTTGCAGAGGGTGAGGATGTGTGCGTGAGTGGCATCGTCTCTGTCAATCGAGTCGATGTACCAATCAGCCAAAGAACAGGCCAAGCCTGCGATGGGAAGCCACT